>NZ_ALJR01000016.1:0-49145 GCF_000287655.1 Selenomonas sp. FOBRC9 | reverse complement strand
GTATTTGACGAGATCAAAGCACGCGGCGTACAGGACATCGGCTTCATATCAATGGACGGCGTGAGCGGCCTGGAAGACGGCGCAAAGTCGATCTTTAAGAACGTGGTGGTACAGCGGTGCATTGTTCACCTGATACGCAATTCTCTTAAATACGTTCCGAGCAAGGATTACAAGGCATTTACGGCACAACTTAAAAAGATCTATGGGGCAGTTAGCCTTCGGGCTGCACAGAGCGAATTTGAGAAATTCTGTGAGACTTGGAGCAAGTATCCGGGCGCAATTCGCGTATGGAAGGACAACTTCCGGCATGTTGAGCAGCTTTACCAATATGGCAGTGATGTCCGTCGTATCATGTACACAACAAATGCGATAGAGAGCGTCAATGCAAGTTTTCGCAAAGTAACGAAGCAGGAGGCATTTCAAAGCGAGACGGCTGTGTTCAAGGTGTTTTACTTACGGATCAAGGAGCTGTACAAGAAATGGAAGGGACACTCCATTCAGAACTGGGCGATTGTGATGAATCAACTCTGTATTGATGAGCGGCTCGGACAGATGATCCGAAAATATTCCGCTCTATAAGAAACTTACACACTTTACTTGACATACCCCAAAAAGAACGCGCTGCAAATCTTCAGCATCTTGTTGCGCAGCTGAAAATTTCTGCGGAACAAGCAATGGATCTGCTCCAAGTTCCTGCTGCCGAGCGTCCGATGTATCAAGAACTCCTGCAAGGAACACATTAAAAAGAGAAAATATAGATGCAACAAAAGGGGACGGCCGCATTTGCAGTCGTCCCCTTTTGCGTTGTTGTTAGGTGTGATGTTGCTAAGTGTTGTTAGTCGTTTGCGTAAAGAAGTGTGAGTTCGCCGGTGCGGCGCGTGGCGGCGAGATCGATGACACGCTGGTTGCGCGATCCGCGAAAGTGCAGCGTGAGATCGCGCAGCTCTTCGCGGTAGTCGCCGTCAACGAGGACGTCCAGCTCTTCGAGCAGCGCGTCCACGTCCGTGTCGCCCTGTGCGCGGAGTTCTTCGAGAGTAAACCCCGTGTAGCTCCACACATCGAGCCCACGTGCGTGTGCGGCGCGTGCGAGCGGGAGCAGTGCTCCCGGCTGAAGGAACGGTTCGCCGCCGCTGAGCGTCAGCCCCGTGAGGAGCGGATTTTCATCCAGCTCCGCCACCACAGCACCGACGGTCGTCGTACGTCCGCCGACGAGCGGCTGCGTTTCCGGGTTGTGACAGCCGGGGCACCGGCGCGGACAGCCCTGTGTAAAGACCGTCAGGCGGATGCCCTCGCCGTCGACAATGGAGTCGCGGGCGATGCCGGAGATGCGGATCTCAGTGGAGTCCGTGCTTGACACGCTCGTGTTCCTCGGCGCGCTTGGCGTTGTTCCAGCGATCCGTGGTGCCAACGAGATAGCCCGTGATGCGGCGGACGCGCTCGAACTTCGGCTGACGCACCTCGTAGCCGAGCGTGACGCGACCGTCGTCCGTCCCCGTGATGGAGAGGCTGTCGAGCTTCTCGTTCGTCTGTCCCTCGATGTACGAGATATAATTCTCGACCTCGTGCGCGGTGACATCCGTAAGACCGTTTACCGTGACGTTGATATCGTTGACAATCATGCTGCATTCTCCTTTGAGTTCCGCCGCTTGCGGCGGGATAATATGCTCAGCGGCTTTGCGCTGTCTGGAGAGGATTATACAACATGTAGTGGGCAGGAGTCAATAGGAAATCTATATATAGTTGTTTTACACAGACTTATCCACAGAAAAATTTTGGAAAAAAGATATGGCAATGTCGATTTTTCCAATGAAAAAAGGCGCCTCGGGCATTCCGGCGGCGCCAAAATTATCCACAATAATCCGTTGCGCATGGCGGTGTATTCTGTGGATAAGCCTATTCGTTCGCTTCCTGTTCTTGGATGATGGTGCGGATCGGATAGGGCATGTCAATGCCTTCTTTGCGGTAGCGTTCGGTGAGCGCCTTGATGAACTCGTGCTTGATCACGCCCTGATGGTCAAAAAGACTCGACTGTAGGACGACGACAAAGTCGATGGAGGATTCGCCAAAATCCGTGAAACGCACGACCGGGTTCGCGCTTGCATCCTCGTCGACGCGTGCGAGCACTTCGCGTGCCGTCTCGACGGTGACGCGCTCCACGAGCACGAGATCACTGTCGTACGCGACACCGATGGGAACACTGATGTTGATCTGATTGCTCGGCAGACTGTAGTTCGTAATGTTTGCGCCCGCAATCGTTTTGTTTGGAATGACGATGGTATTGCTTGCGCCGACGGGGATGATGGTCGTGAACCGCCATGTGATGTCCGTGACGCGCCCTTCCTCACCGCTGCTGAGTTTGATGTAGTCGCCAAGACGGAGCTGTTTCGAGAGGATGAGATGGAGTCCCGAAAAGATGTTTGCGAGCGTTTCCTGCAGGGCGAGCGCGACTGCCATGCCGCCGACGCCCGCTGCCGTGAGGATGGGGGCAATGGAGATGCCGTAGTATTGGAGGATGACAAGAATCCCCATCGCGTAGATGACACCGATGAGAATGCTGTTGAGCAGCGTCGTCTTTGGCAGATTTTTGTCCGATCGCTCGAAATACATGGTGACGACGCCGTCCACGGTACGCGCAATCACGCGTGTGATGGTCAGCACGTTGCTCGTAAAGAGCAGATAGGAAAATAATTTTGTGAGCGTCGGCGAGATCTCCACGGCGTCAATCGCCCAGTAGAGACCGATGATGAAGCTGAAAAAAATCGGCACACCGTGCATAGAGCGGATGAGCACATATTTCCAAGTGCTTTCCTCCACCGCGAGGTGGCGGTTGACATAGCGGCGGATCAAGCGGTCGGCGATGATGCCGACGGTGAGCGCGGCGCAGACGATGCAAACCGGGACGAGGAGAAGATCTAAAAGCGTATGGAGATCGAGATCGAATAGGGCAGTCAAGATGAGCTCCTTTCAAAAAGCTGGCTGCGTTCAGGCAGGGAGAAATTCTTCCTGCGCGGCGATAATGTGCATCGTACCGAACGGACTTGCGGCGTCGCATCGGAGGACAGTGCCGGCAGGCAAAGGGGCGGCGTACGCATGGCTCGGCGGCTCTTCGATAGAGACAGCATGTCCGCGAGCGCGCATTTCGGAGGAAAAATGCCCGTTGATGACGTTGAAGAGTTCCCCTGCGGCATCGACGGCGAGCTCCTCGGCGGTGTCGAGACAGACGCCGCTGTAGCCCGCCGCGATCGCATAGAACGCGTCCGCAGGCATGGCAAGTCCCACGATGAAGGGCAGACCGTCCGCCGTGAGACGCTGGGACAAGGTAATGTATGGGGGCGGCGTGTCCGCAGGCTGTGCGGACACGGATGCCTCCACATGTGCATAGACCGAGAGCCCATGCAGGAATGATGCCGTATATGCACCGAACAACTCGCTCATGATTCCTCCCGATACGCGCGTATCTTGGCGAGCGCTGTTGTGATCTCGTGGTCGGCATATGGCTTTTGGATGAACATGAGCGCGCCGCTTGCATGGGCGCGGGCGACGTTCTCCTCCGACGCGTCGGTCGAGATCATGACGACGGGGAGCCGGGGGTGCACCGCCCGCAGGCGACGGAGCGTTTCGCATCCGTCGATGCCGGGCAGTATGACGTCGAGAAAGACGCCGTCGGGCAGATCACTCTCTGCCTGTTTCAGTGCCTCTTCGCCATTCGCAGCCTCGACGACGGTGTGACCGCGGTCGGAGAGCTCCGCGCGCAGCTTGAGCCGGACGAGACGCGAGTCGTCAACGATGAGGATTTTCATGTGGGGGATTCCTCCTTTGCAGGGAGCGCCGCCGCGCCAAAGGCGTGCGGGAGCAGTTCGGCAGGCGAGAAGACATGCATATCGCCGCGCAGGTTCGCGAGGATGACGCGGCGGATGGGAAACTCCGCCATCACCTGCCGGCACATGCCGCAGGGGGCGCAGACATCCGGTGTATCGGCAACGACGGCAAGCGCGTCGAAAGCGCGCTCCCCGTCCGTGACGGCGCGGGCGATCGCCGCGCGCTCCGCACAGATACCGACAGGATAGGAGGCGTTCTCGACGTTCACGCCGCCGTAGACGCGCCCGCTGCGCGCAAGGAGAGCCGCCCCAACGGCGAACCGTGAGTAGGGCGCATAGGCGTGCGCACGAAAGCGTGTCGCCGCCGCGACGAGTTCTCTATCGGTCATGATACCCCTCCGCGTCCACCGTGCCGTAGATGAGCTTCTGCGGTGCAGGCGATACGGCATCTATGGCATAGGCGTCTCCGAGACGGGCGAGGCCCGCCGTGAGCCGCTCCTCGCTCTCGGCATAGAGTGTTGCGAGTGCATCGCCCATTGTGACAGGATCGCCGTATTTCTTATCGAGATAGATGCCCGCAGCATGGTCAATCGCGGCGTTTTTGTCCGCGCGCCCCGCCCCGAGGAGGACGGCGGCACGACCGACGGTCTCGGCGTCGAGGCGCGCGATATAGCCGGTCTCTTTTGCGGTGAGTACGCATTGATGCTTTGCCTGCGGGAATTTGCGCGGATCGTCGAGCACGGCGGTGTCGCCGCCCTGTGCCGCCGTCATGCGGGCAAAGGTCTCGAACGCCGATCCGTCCGCAACGGCGGATTCGGCGCGGGAACGGCAGTTCACGCGCGTACCGCATCCCGCCAGATGCAGCATTTCCGCGGCGAGAGAGAGGGAGACCTCGCGCAGATCGGCGGGACCTGCGCCGCGCAGTACCGCCATTGCCTCGATGACCTCAAGGCTGTTGCCGACGGCATTGCCGAGCGGGACGTCCATGTTCGTGAGGAGCGCGGCGGTCGGAAGCCCCGCCTGCCGCCCAATGTCAACCATGAGGGCGGCGAGCGTGCGCGCCTCCTCGGCGGTCTTCATGAACGCGCCGCGCCCGACCTTCACGTCGAGGAGAACGGCGTCAGCGCCGCAGGCGAGCTTCTTGCTCATGATGGACGATGCGATGAGGGGAATGCTGTCGACGGTCGCTGTTACGTCGCGCAGAGCGTAGAGCAGCTTGTCCGCGCGCGCGAGCGTCCCTGCCTGCGCGATGAGACTCATGCGGCAGTCGCGCACGACGGCGAGGAACTCTTCCTGCGTGAGGTCGGTGCGGAATCCGGGGATGGATTCGAGCTTATCCACCGTGCCGCCCGTATGTCCGAGCCCGCGCCCCGACATCTTCGGCGCATAGCAGCCGCACGCCGCGACAATGGGGCTCACGATGAGCGTTGTCTTGTCACCGACGCCGCCTGTCGAATGCTTGTCAATCTTGATGCCGTCGATGGCGGAGAGGTCGATGCGGTCGCCCGATGCCGCCATGATTTTCGTGAGGTTCGTGGTCTCCTCGGGCGTCATTCCATTGAAATAAATTGCCATCAGCATGGCGGACATCTGATAGTCGGGGATTTCGCCCGCAACATAGCCGCCGATCATGTAGGAGAGTTCGTCGCACACGAGCGCGCCGCCGCGCTTTTTCACCGTGATGAGGTCGTACATATTCATGGCGCACCTCTAGATCAAGATGGAGGGGAGGAAACTCTCGCCCTTGGTCGTGAGCGGCACGTCGAACATGTCCGCGATGCTTGCGCCGATCATGGCAAAGGTCGGATATGTGCCGAGACTGTGCGGCGCGATGTAGGCGCCGTAGACGAGGAGCGGGACATACTCGCGCGTGTGATCCGTGCCCGCCGCGCCGGGGTCGCAGCCGTGGTCGGCGGTGATCATGAGAACGTCGCTCTCCCTCATGCGTGGGAGGAATGTGCCGAGCCAGTCGTCGAACTCCTGCATCGCGTGCGCGTAGCCCTCCACGTCGCGGCGGTGTCCGTAGATCATGTCGCCGTCGACGAGGTTGATGTAGGCGAGTCCGGTGAAGTCCTCGTCCACGAGAGAAATTGTTTTCCTCATGCCGTCCGTATTGCTTTCGTTCACACCGAGCGAGCGCGTCAGCCCGCGCCCCGCGAAGATGTCCGAAATCTTCCCGACGCCGATCACGTCCTTGCCCGCGTGCTTCAGCGCGTCGAGGATCGTCTCGCCCGTCGGTTCGAGGGAAAAGTCGTGGCGGCGCGGCGTGCGCTCGTAGTTCGGATACGCGCCGACGAAGGGGCGCGCGATGATGCGTCCAACGGCGTGCGCGCCGCACATGATCTCGCGCGCTTTGCGGCAGTAGGCATAGAGCTGCTCGACGGGAACGCAGTCCTCGTGCGCCGCAATCTGGAGCACGCTGTCCGCGGAGGTGTAGACGATGAGTGCGCCCGTCTCCTCGTGCTCCCTGCCGTAGTCGTGGATGACCTGTGTGCCGGAGTAGGGCTTGTTGCAGAGAATTTTTCGCCCGAACGCCGCCTCGAGCTGCGCGATGACGTCCGCCGGAAATCCGTCCGGATAGGTTGGCAGCGGTTCGCTGCGCACGATGCCCGCCATCTCCCAATGCCCGATCGTTGTATCCTTGCCGCGCGAGAGCTCGCGCAGGCGCGCGTATGCCCCTGCGGGGTCATAGTACGACCTGCCGCAGTCTACGCCGTCGATGTTGTAGAGCCCGAGGTCGCGGAGATTGCGTGCAGGAAATAGACCACTCTCCGTGACGGAGCGCAGCGTGCTGCACGTCGCCGCGTCGCCGAACTCCGCTGCGTCGGGGGCGGCGCCGATGCCGAAGCTGTCGAGCACGATGAGGAAAACGCGGTTGATGCCTGTGTTTTTCATGGAACTCAAATCCCTTCTAATTCAAGACCCGCACGTTTGCGTGCGCGATACTCGCGGTCGAGGATGCCGAGGACGACGAGGTTTTCGTAAACGCCCTTGTGGAGCAGTGTCTCACGGATGAGCGCCTCGCGCACCATGCCCTCGGACTCGTAGAGGTGCAGCGCGCGCGCGTTGTAGTCCTTGCAGTCGAGCCATGCGCGGTGGGCGCCGCAGACGTCAAACGCCCATGCCTTCAGGAGCTGCATCGTCTCGTGTCCGTAGCCGCAGCCCTTCTTCTCGACGACGACGTGCGTCCACTCCTGCTCCTTGCTCTCGAGCAGCAGCCCGCCAACGTGGAGGTAGCCGACACGCACGAGCGGCTCCTTCTCCACGACGATGAGGTCGAGCGCCGCCTTTCCTTGTAAAATAATCGTCTCGTGATCTGCGCGGGAAAACGGGACGATGTAGTCTCGATTGTCCTCCGCCTCCTGCAGCGCGCAGATGTAGTCGATGTCCTCCGGCTCTGCGCGGCGCAGGAAGAGACACGCGCTTTCTCTTAGGATTTCCGCCATCATGTACTCCTTTTATGAAAGAACTTCTCTTTGCTATTTTACATTGAATCGCCCCGGTAATGCAAATATTTTACGCGGTGGGCGCGGTGATCGGCGCATAATTATAGATTGACGCGGCACGGGGAAAATCATATAATGGAAAGACTTGATAGAGATTGTACCAAAGGAAATGGGGAAGCAGGCATGGGAGAGCAGAAAAAGCCGACCGTCCGCGAAGTGCTTTGGCGCAAGAAGCGTGCGCGCGACCGGGTGCTTGCCACGGTCGGGAATCTGTGCGATGAGGCGTGGGCTATTTTTGAGAAGATCGCAGCGGATCGCTCGGCGACATCGCGCGACGCTGTGACCGCACGCGAGATGAGCCTGCGGTTGCGCTCGCTTGCTTATGTTATTGAAGGGGAGCATTACATCGACCGCATCGCGTTCGAGCTGCGTACGAAGGATGCTTACATGACCGCAGCCGAGGTCTCAAAGGCGTATGTCTCGGAAATGGCGATTCCTTATCTCGACGGCATTTTGAACTACGGGAAAAAGTGCAAATGGGACAACAAGACGCTCGAAGAGGAATACATGGCGTCGCTTGAGAAATCGCTCGAAGAGATCCGCACTGCCGTGACGCCCGTCCCCGAACAATTCGTGGTCGAGGATGAGGACAATTGATTTTTGAACCGTAATTATTAGGAGGATTTCCGTACATGTTCGGCATGTCAATGGATATAGGAATCGACCTCGGGACGGCAAACGTCCTCGTCTATGTGAAACGCAAGGGCATCGTCCTCAAGGAACCGTCCGTCGTCGCCGTCAACCGCGACACGAATCAGGTGCTCGCCATTGGCGAGGATGCGCGCCGCATGATCGGGCGCACGCCCGGCAACATCGTTGCCATACGCCCGCTGCGCGACGGTGTGATCGCGGATTACGACATCACGGAGAGTATGCTCCGTTTCTTCATCGAAAAAGTCGTCGGGCGCAGCATCGTCTTCCGCCCGCGCATCATGATCTGTATCCCCTCGGGGGTGACGATGGTCGAGCAGCGTGCCGTGCAGGAGGCCGCCGAGCAGGCGGGGGCGCGGCACATTCAGCTCATCGAGGAGCCGCTCGCGGCGGCGATGGGCGCGGGACTCGACATCGTGGAGGCACAGGGCTCGATGGTCGTCGACATCGGCGGCGGTACGACCGATATTGCTGTCATCAGTCTCGGCGGCATCGTGACAAGCGAGAGCCTGCGCATGGCGGGCGACACGTTCGACGAGGATATCATCGCGTATGTGAAGCGTGAGTTCAACCTGCTCATCGGCGAACGCACAGCGGAGGAGATCAAGACGCGTGTCGGCGCGGCACATACGGCGGCACGGCGCGAACAGATGGACATTCGCGGGCGCGATCTCCTTTCGGGGCTGCCGAAGACGGTCACGATCTCGACGGCACAGGCATCGGCTGCGATTGAGACATCCGTGATGCGCATTGTTGACTGTGTGAAAAAGGTGCTCGAGGATACGCCGCCGGAGCTTGCGGCGGACATCATGGATCGCGGCATTGTCCTCACGGGCGGCGGCGCACTCCTCTACGGCATGGCGGAGCTGATTCAGCGCGAGACGGGGACGCCGACGCTTGTCGCGGATGATCCTATGTCCTGCGTTGCGATGGGGTGCGGCAAGGCACTCGACATCTTTGACAAATTTGACGGCAAGGCGACGAATACGACATTCGGCAGGAAAAAATAGAGGAAAATTTTTCTCTGCGGCGAATTTTATACGAGAAGGAAAACTTTCGGGAAAAAGAGGGATAGTTATGTGGAGAGGTCTTTATATCGCGGCGTCCGGCATGATCACGGAGACCAAGCACACGGACATGATCGCGAACAACCTTGCGAACGCGTCGAATACGGGCTTTAAGCGTGACGATATGGCGATCCGCGAGTTCGAACCGATGCTCTTGCGCCGCATCAACGACTATACGGCGGACACGGATGTGACAAGCTTTAAGGGCTTTCGGCTGGGGCATGGCGCCCCACGCGTCGGTATGCTTGGACTCGGTTCTGCGGTAGATGAGATCGCGACGGATCATTTGCAGGGCGCGCTTCAGACAACGGGCAACACCTATGATTTCGCCATCTCGGGCGAGGGATACTTCGTCGTCGACACCCCGCAGGGACCGCGCTATACGCGCGACGGCAGTTTTTACCGCTCCGCGAGCGGGCAGCTGCAGAACGTACGCGGGCAGGCAGTGCTCTCCGCGCAGGGGCGTCCCATCAATATCCCCGCGGACGCGACGCGCGTGAACGTCTCGGGTGACGGGCGCATCTATGTAGGAAATGCGGAGATCGCGCAGCTTGGCTTTGTGCAGTTCGACGCACCCGATGCGGTCATCAAGCAGGGCGACAACCTCTACCGTCCGCAGGAGGGCGCACGCCCCACACAGGCGACGGGAACGATCGAGCAGGGACTGCTCGAGATGTCGAACACGAGCATCGTCACCGAGATGGTCGAGCTCATCAACAACTACCGTGTCTACGAGGCAGGATCGCGCGCCGTGCAGACGCAGGACTCGCTCCTCGACAAGGCGGTCAACGACGTCGGACGTACGAGTTAAATACATTTAAGAAAAACGGAAAAGATTTCGATATAAAAGAGTGAATAACTAGGGAAAAATACTTCTCTATGGAGGGGGATATCGACTATGATGAGAGCACTTTGGTCTGCGGCGTCCGGCATGAAGGCGCAGCAGGCGCATATGGACATCGTGGCGCACAACATCGCAAACGTCAACACTCACGGCGGAAAGAAGGTGCGCGCAGAGTTCCAGGATCTCGTCTATCAGACGCTCCGCGAGGCGGGCGCACGGAACGGCACGGATTCGCAGTACCCGACAGCACTGCAGATCGGTCTCGGCACGCGCGTCGCCGCGACGCAGCGTATCTTCACACAGGGGGCACTCCAGACGACGGACAACCCGACCGACATCGGCATTCAGGGCGAGGGCTTCTTCCGCGTCACGCTGCCGGACGGTTCGACTGCATATACGCGCGACGGCACGTGGAAGCTCGACAGCAACCGCCGCATGGTGACGACGGACGGCTATCTGATTGCGGACGGCATTCAGATCGGTGAGAATGCGCCGTCGGAGTCCATCACGATCTCCGGCGACGGGCGCGTCTCCTACCGTGAGGCGGGGCAGACGCAGCAGCAGGAAGCGGGACAGATCACACTTGCACGTTTCGTGAACCCTGCGGGACTAACCTCTATCGGCAAGAACCTCTTCGTCGTATCCGACGCTTCGGGCGAGGCGATCGAGTCGACGCCCGGTCTTGACGGAACGGGAACGCTCACGCAGGGGACACTCGAGATGAGCAATGTGCAGATCGTTGAGGAAATGGTCGAGATGATCATCTCACAGCGTGCGTACGAATCCAACTCCAAGGCAATTACGACGTCTGATTCGATGCTCGAGATTGCAAATACGCTCAAGCGTTGAGCATTCAAATTAGAATCATCACAGCCATTCTATTCCTATGGAGTGGCTTATTCGCTTTTTTGCCCGCGCAGACGGTCGCTGCCGTCCCGTACGACACGGTGGGGGAGCAGTTTCCAAACGTGCTTTCCGCCGTGCAGATTTCAACGCTCGCAGAGAAAAAAATCGAAGAGACGCTTACGGAGAGCGGAGAAACACGACGGCATGAGCTGCATTTGCAGCGATCGACAAACACAATGCACCTCCCGGCAGGCGAGGTGACAGCGACCGTAGAATTTCCGCGCGGCATTCCCTATGGCAGAGATTTCCCGGCACTGATTTCAGTCTATGTAGACGGCGTATTGCAGCGGAAAACGACGAATTATTACCGTGTTATGGTCTATGACCGCGTGCTCGTCGCCATGACGGACATCCGCCAGGAGGCGGAGATCAGCCCCGCGAATGCGCGGATCGAAGAGCGCGCGGTGGATACCGCACCCGCCGTAACGCTGACAGATTTTTCAAAGCTCGGGGGACGCGTTGCGGGACGCTGGATTCGCAAGGATACGGTGATTACGCCAAACTTTTTGGCGATGCCGCTCGTGATTCGTGTGGGAAATCCCGTGACGCTCATTTTCGACATGAACGGCATCGTCGTTCGTGCTGAGGGGGCGGCGATGGAGGGCGGCCGCATCGGCTACACGATCCGCGTGCGCAATGTGCGCTCAGGGAAGATCCTGCGCGGCAAGGTGATTGACGCGGAGACGGTACAGATTTCGGGGTAACGGGACAACGGGAGTTCGGGAGGAGAACATGATGAGTAAGAGGAAATGGCTTGCAGGGATGCTTGCCGCCGCCTTTGCGGTCGGGAGCGTTGCACCCGCCGTCTCGGCGGAGTCCCTGTGGAAGAATCCGAGCGGTTACCCGACACGAAATGTTTTCGCGGATCACCGTGCGATGAATGTCGGCGATATTGTGACCATCATCATCAGTGAGACCACAACGACATCGGCGACACGATCGTCCGCGAATGAGAAAAGCGGCTCTGTTTCGATCGGTGCGGGCGTCGGGATTTTTGACTTCCTCAAGGCGGCCTCGGCGAGCGGATCCGATAAATTCAACGCAAAGGGCTCCGCATCCTCGACGAATCGGACGATCGGCAACGTGACCGTGACCATCACGGAGATCACGCCCGCAGGGAACTTCATCCTTGAGGGGACGCAGTCCATCTGGCAGAACCGCAATGAGCACAAGATCACGTTCCGCGGCATGTGCCGCCCGGAGGACATCTCCGCAACGAACACCGTGCTCTCGACACGCGTCGCCGATGCGACGGTGCGCTTCGACGGCAAGGGACCGCTCAATGCAAAACAGCGGCAGGGCATTTTGACCCAGATCTTCAATATCTTGTTCTAAAGGGGAGGGAGTTCTTATGAAGAAATTTGCAGCAGCGCTGCTCCTCCTCGCCCTCGTGTTCGGAACGTTTCCGGGCATCGTATCGGCGGAATCCGCAGTCACGCGTCTCAAGGACATCTCGAAGGTGCAGGGCGTGCGTTCCAACCAGCTCATGGGCTACGGACTTGTCGTCGGACTCAACGGTACGGGCGACGGCTCCAGCTCGGGCGAAACGCTTCAGTCGATTGCAAATATGCTCATCAGCTACGGCATCAATGTCAATATGAGCTCGATCAAGCTCAAGAACGCAGCGGCGGTCATGGTGACGGCGACCCTGCCGCCCTTCGTCCGCGAAGGCGACGCACTCGACGTGACCGTCTCCTCCATCGGCGATGCGAAGAGCTTGCGCGGCGGCACGCTGCTCCAGACGCCGCTGCGTGCGGGCAACGGCGAGGTCTACGTCGTCGCGCAGGGCGCGGTTTCTACGGGCGGCTTTACCGCGGGCAGCGGTGGCAGCAGCATGCAGGCGGCATTTCCAACCGTCGGTATCGCCGTGAACGCGGGCATTGTCGAGCGCACAGTGGAGGACGACATCGGCGGGGACGGGCGCATCTCGATTTCGCTCTCGCGCGCGGACTTTACAACGGCATCGCGGGTCGCGGGGGCGATCAACGCACAGTATGGGAACATCGCGCAGGCGGCGAATGCAGGGCGCGTGGACGTTTCGATCCCATCCTACTACCGTGGGAACGTGGTCAGCTTCATTGCATCGCTCGAGGAGCTGCCGATCCGCCCCGATAATATGGCGCGGGTCGTGGTCAACGAGCGCACCGGCACGATTATCATGGGCGGCGACGTTTCCGTGGATGCGGTCGCTATCACGCAGGGCGGCATTACGATCCGCATTCAGGCGAATCCGGATGTCTCGCAGCCGGGACCATTTAGCTACGGGAACACGGTTGTGACGGAGAACCCTGACGTATCGGTCTCCGAGGCAAAGGGCAGTACCATCGTTCTGCCCGCGACGACGAATGTCAGCGATATTGTAGGTGCGCTCAATACCGTGGGCGCGACACCGCGCGATACGATTTCCATCCTTCAGGCGATGAAGGCGGCGGGCGCACTGCACGCCGAACTCGAGATTATCTAAGGAGGAAGGCATGACAATACAGCCGATCAATAGCGCCGCCATGATGAACGGCGCCGCGGGAACCTCCTATGACGCCGCGCGCACGAACGCCGAGGAGAAATCGTTCCAATCGACATTGGAGGAATTACAGCGCAAAGCCGCCGCTGCGAATGCGTCGACCGCAAAAACCGTGTCGGAGACGCAGGGATTCGTCCGAACGATGACGGACGCGGACGTGGAGGCAAAGAAGCTGCGCGAGGCGTGCGAGGGATTCGAGGCGATGTTCCTCAGCATGATGTATAAGCAGATGCGCGCAACCGTGCCCGAGGGCGGACTTTTCGGCAAAAAGTCCAACGCGATGAATATCTTCGAGGATATGCGGGACACGGAGCTGATGAACGAGGTCTCTAAGAGCGGCGGCATCGGCATCGCGGATATGATGTACAAGCAGCTTGCTCCGACCGCCTTGAAGAAATAACGAAGCAAGAGAGAAAACGTCCTAAGGAGGACGCTGTGATGAAGGGAGCTGTTTTTGGGCAGCTCTCTTTTTGTTTTGAGACTGCGATTTCTAGTTTGGAGTTTGTTATGCGTGTTTTGAAGAAAATCCTTGTGCTTGCCGCGGCGCTGATGCTTGCGGCAGCTTCTTATGTACATGCGGCGGCAGATCTGACCGGACTGCGCTCGTCATCGGGCACAGCGCGTGACCGCATCGTGTTCGACCTCACGGAGATGCCGATCTACCATGCGAATATTTCCGAGGATGGACGTGAACTGACGCTCGACTTTGCGGATGTGAATGCAGCAAAACTTAATCGGGCAGCGATTCGGACAAAGCGCATTCAGTCTGTCTCCTATGCAAAGCGCAACGGGCATTTCTATGTCACCGTTACGATGGCAAGGGGGATGTCGTACCGGATTGGAAACCTGACAAATCCGTTCCGTATTTTTGTTGACATTGCGTCCGAGGGGGCGGCAAAACCAGAGGAAAATTCTGCGGTAAAACCCGCGCAAAAGCCGGTAGAAAGACCTGTGCCGAGCGATGCGCCGCCGCAGGAAATGCCCGCCTATATCAAAGTACTGCAGGAGCATGGACTGCTCGGCGACGTCGATCCGCGTGATGTGAGCGCGGGGCGTGTCCTGCCCGTCAGCCGCGTCACGAATCTCGGGCAGGGGCTCCAAATGACGACACAGGTATGGCAAGATGAGGACGGTCTCGTGACGGCATTCTTCATCGAGGCTGATCCGCAGTTTTACAGTGTGCGTCCCGCACTTGCGCGCGGTTATATCCCCGGAAGGCAGACAGTCAGCGGTATCGCCCGCGCGACAAACGCGGCCACAGCGATCAATGCATCTTATTTTGCCCCGAACGGCGAGCTCATCGGCGTGACGAAGATCGATGGGCTCGTCGTTGGAACGACGTATTTCGATCGCTCCGCATTTGGCGTGATGGAGGACGGCTCCTTTATTTTCGGCGTTGTGTCCTATAATGGAACGGTGAAGATCGACCAAACGACGCTGCCCGTCTCGGGTGTCGATGCAGAACGCGGGGAGAATAACCTTATCATCTACAACCGTGCCTACGGCAGGACGACGGGGACGAACCCCTACGGGCTGGAGTACGTTGTGCGGAACGGGCGTGTGACAGAGATCAATACGAACGACTCCGTGATTCCGTCGGACGGTTATGTCGTCTCGGTACACGGATCCTCAATGGACGCGTTCGCCTCGGCAGGCGTGCGCGTTGGCGATCCTGTGACGCTGACGGAGCATCTAACAGGGGCGTTCGACCGCGCCGTGCAGGTCGTCGGCGCAGGTCCTCGGCTCGTTGAAAATGGAAAAGTACATGTGACGGCAGGGGACGAGCAGTTCCCCGGTGACATCCGCTACGGACGCGCGCCGCGCAGTGCGGTCGGCGTAACGAAAAACGGGATGATTTTCTTTGCCGTGGTTGACGGGCGGCAGTCGCACAGCCACGGACTGACGCTGACGGAGTTCGCGGAGTTCCTTGTAAAGCAGGGGGTACGGGATGCCGTGAACCTCGACGGCGGCGGTTCTTCAGCACTCTATGCGGACGGCAAAGTGCAGAATTTCCCCTCGGATGGGACGGAGCGCAGTGTCGGCAGCGCGCTCGTTTTGCAGAAGAAATAATTTTGACGGTATAGCGGCAATATGATAGAATGTGATGAGGTTTATGCCTGCGGGCATTAGAAATATCAATGAAGAGAGTCGCCGCTCCGCGCTGCGGATCGCGTTACTGTAGGTGATAAGACATTGAAGAACGACATGTTTGATGTCATAGAGGAAGACCTCACCGTACTCGAGACGGCGCTGGAGGCGGCACTTTCCTCGGACTCGGCGCTCGTGAGCGACATCGGCGCGCATCTCGTTTCCTCCGGTGGGAAGCGGCTGCGTCCCGCTCTGTTCCTGCTCGCGGCGCGCGGCGGCACAGCCTTTGACCGTGACCGTGCGATGCCGATTGCGGTTGCGCTCGAGCTGATTCACACGGCGTCCCTCGTGCATGACGATGTGATCGACGAGGCGGATACGCGGCGCGGGGCGGCAACAACAAATGCAAAATGGGGGAATCAGGTCGCCATTCTGAGCGGCGACTATATCTTTGCGCGCGCCTTTAAGCAGGTCGCGCGGGTCGGGTATTCCTCGCACATCTATATGCGCCTTGCCGACCTTGTCTGTACGCTCAGCGAGGGGGAGATCCTGCAGGATCATACGGTCTATCAGGTGCCGGCGAGCGAGGACGCCTACTATGAGCGTATTCGGAAGAAAACGGCGGACTTCCTTGAGATCTGCTGCGAGCTCGGCGCGGGCATCGGCGGGATGAGCGCGGAGGATACGGCGAATTTTGCTCGGTACGGGCACGCGATCGGCATGGCGTTCCAGATTACGGACGACCTGCTCGACCTCCAACAGACCGCCGAGCGCATCGGAAAGCCTGCAGGGCGCGATCTCGCGCAGGGCTATGTGACCCTGCCCGTCATCCGCGCGCTCTCGGTGCTCGGCGAAAAGGAGCGCGCCGAGCTCACGGCGCTTATTACGAATCCGAAGATGTCGGAGGAGGAGGTCGCACGCGCGCTCGTACTCGTTCGCAGTACGGACGGCGTGGACTACGCGCAGGAGCAGGCGGATGCCTACCTCGCGCGAGCGAAGGAGGCGCTCCCCGCATCGCTCGACCCGCGCATCAGGGAAACGTGCCTCATGGCGGCGGATTTCATCGGACGCAGAGAGTTTTGAGAGGGCGAAGCAGAGAGGGGCGCATCGTCGTGTCGTCGTGAAGACATGCCGCTATATACTGCAGGAGGGCACGGTATGCGCGCTGTTCTTGATTACGCTCTGTAACAATCGTTTATCATAAAAGAAGGTGTCATTCATGTTTGGTATCGGTGTCCCCGAACTCATTTTAATCCTCGTTGTGGGACTGATCGTGTTCGGTCCCGGTAAATTGCCCGAGGTGGGGCGGTCGCTCGGCAAGGGACTCCGCGAGTTCCGCAAAGCGTCGAACGCCCTGACACAGGCGATTAACGCGCCCGATCCGCCGCCCGCCGCACCCGCGCCGCAGCCGGCACAACAACCGCCCGTGGCGCAGCCTATACAGACCACACAGCCTGTGCAGGAGACGGCACAGCCCGCTCCCGCGACCATGGAGAGCGCGGCGGCAGCCGTCGCGGCACATCGTGCAGCGCAGGCGGAAACGGCGGGAGAGCAGCCCACCGCCGCAGAGACTGCAGAACCCGCACAAAAGAACGGATAGTAACGGTTCTGCCGATATATGGCGGCATCGCATCGCAAGCGAAACATCTCTCGCTATGCCGCCCCCGTAGGGGCGCCGCGCTGCTGCGCTCTCCTGCGATATGCGGTGGCGTAACGTCCGGCAGCCAACAGCATCACATCATGTCGGCATGGAGATTCACCGCGACATCGCGTGTGAAGTACCTCGTTATGCCGCCCCCGTAGGGGCACGGCGCCGCCGTGCCCTCCTGCGATTCACGGCGGCGTAACGTCCGGCAGCCAAAATGTTTAACGATATAACAAGTTGTATTATTTTTAGGAAGAATAGAGTGAAGTGAAAGTTTTGAAAAAATCTCACTTCACGCCTTGGGAGGGGAACAATCATCATGTTTGGACTCGGCGTACCCGAACTCGTACTCATTCTCATCATCGGACTGGTCGTCTTTGGCCCCGGCCGCCTGCCGGACATCGGCAAGGCGCTCGGCAAGAGCATCAAGGAGTTCAAATCCGCGAACAACGAACAAGACCGGGAAAAATCCGAGATCAATGTCACGGCGGAGACAAAGACGCTCCCCGCGGACGGAAAGACGGAAACGAAGAGCTAATCTATGTCTGAGGAATCGAAAACGCCCGAGGCGCCTGTCTCCTGCCCCGCCACACCGGAGGAGCGCGACGCCATGATCGCCGCGCAGCGGCGGGCGGCGGAGGCTGCGGAACAGGCGGCACAGACACCCGAGACAATCTCGTCTCCTGACGATGTGCCGCCCACGGAGGACACTCCTCCGATCGCGGAACCCGATCCGACGGGCGGAGAGGAACCGCCGCTTTCCCCCACCGCCGCAGAGACGGAGGAGGACGACGAGGGGAGCATGTCGCTCATCGCACACCTGACGGAGCTGCGGTCGCGCCTCATCAAGTGTCTCCTCGCCGTTGCCGTCGGGAGCGGCGTCGGCTACTACTTCATCGAAGACATCATGCACTATCTGACCCGACCGGTCGGAAAACTCTACTACATGCAGCCCGCCGAGGCGTTCTTCACCTATATCAAGATCGCCGTCGTCGTGGGCTTTCTTCTCGCACTGCCCGTCATCTTTTACCATGTGTGGCGGTTCTTCCTGCCCGCGCTCACGCGCGCGGAGCGCATCGTCCTCGGGATCGTCGTCCCGGTCTCGGTCGTGCTGTTCTTCCTCGGGCTCGCATTCTCGTTCTTCCTCGTATTCCCCGCGGCGATTCTCTTCTTCAAGGGCTTTGGCAATGCCGAACTCGAGGCGCTCTTTTCCGTCAACCGTTACTTCGAATTTGTCATCATGTTTGTTCTGCCGTTCGGCTTTGTCTTTGAACTGCCACTCATCATCACGATTCTCGGAAAAATGGGCTTCATCTCGTCCAAATTCCTCAGCAAATACGCCCGCATCGTCATTTTCCTCTCGTTCGTTGTCGCCGCCGTCATATCGCCGACGCCGGACGTCTTTACCCAGTCGATGATCGCCGTGCCGATGATCGCGCTTTACGGCGTCGGCTACCTCATCGTGCGGTACATCCTGCGCAAATAACATCTAGGAGGGATTTCCTTGGCGTATAAAGATCTACGCGAATTCATCGACGTGCTCGAACAGCGCGGCCTCTTGAGACGCATCACGGCGGAGGTCGACCCGGAGCTCGAGATCACCGAGATTACCGACCGCATATCGAAACTGGAGGGGGAGAAAAACGTCGCCCTCCTCTTTGAGAACGTCAAGGGCTCGACCATGCCCGTCCTCATGAACGCGTTCGGCAGCTACGAGCGCATGGCGCTCGCGTTCGGCGTGGAAAAACTCGACGACGTGGCGGACGAGCTGACCGAGCTGCTCAAAATCCCGCACATCTCCCTCCAAAACAAGATGAACCTCATGACGCTCATCCCGATGGCGCGCAAGGCGATTAATTTCCCGAAATATGTGAAAAATGCGCCCTGTCAGGAAGTGATCGAGACCGAGAATCCGAGCCTCGACAATATCCCCATCCTGAAATGCTGGCCGGACGACGGCGGCCCCTTCGTCACACTGCCGCTCGTCTTTACGAAGAACCCCGCGACGGGCAAGCGCAACGTCGGCATGTACCGCCTGCAAAAATATGACAGCCGCACGACGGGGATGCACTGGCACATCCACAAGAACGGCGCGGAGAACTTTCGCGATACGAAGGAGCGCGGCGGCACGCGCATCGAGGCGGCGGTCGCCATCGGCACCGATCCCATCCTCACCTACGCCGCGACCGCGCCGCTGCCGCGCGACATTGACGAGATGGTGTTCGCGGGCTTCCTGCGGCACAAGTCCGTCGAGCTCGTGAAATGCGTGACCGTCGATCTCGAAGTGCCCGCGACGGCGGAGATCATCCTTGAGGGCTATGTCGACACGGAGGAGCGGCGGCGCGAGGGGCCGTTCGGCGACCACACGGGCTACTACTCGCTCGCCGACGACTATCCCGTCTTTCACATCACGGCGATCACGCATCGCAGAGATCCCATCTACGCCGCGACCGTCGTCGGCAAGCCGCCGATGGAGGACTGCTTTATCGCCAAGGCAACCGAGCGCATTTTCCTCCCCCTGCTCAAACAGATGCTGCCGGAGATCGTCGACGTCAACATGCCGCTCGAGGGCGTGTTCCACGACTGCATCGTCGTCTCCATCAAAAAGCAGTTCCCGATGCACGCGCGCAAGGTCATGCACGCGCTGTGGGGCATGGGGCAGATGATGAACGTCAAGATGATCATCGTCGTGGACGCGCACGTCAACGTGCAGGACATGAAGGAAGTCTGGTGGCGGGTCTTTAACAACATCGACGCGAAATATGATCTTGAGATCGTGCAGGGGCCGCTCGACGTCCTCGATCACTCCTCGCCCATGGCGCAGTGGGGATCAAAACTCGGCATCGACGCGACCAAGACGTGGCCGTCCGAAGGACACGCGCGCGAGTGGCCGGACGAGATCACGATGAGCGATGAGATCAAGGCGCGCGTCACGGCACGCTGGAAGGAGTTTGGACTCGATTGAACCGATTGATCGAACGGATGCGGGCGCACGCGAACAACACCGCCTTTCATCATACGGTGTTCTCGCTGCCGTTCGCGCTCATGGCGGCGCTGCTCGCTGCGGACGGGCATCCGCGTCCGGGAGACCTCGGCTGGATCGTCCTTGCCATCACGGCGGCGCGGTCGGCGGCGCTCGTCCTCGACAATCTCGCCGATCTGAAATATGACAGGCAGCAGCCCCGCCTCGCGTACCGCGCGATGGTGCAGGGACGCGTGAGCAAACGGGAGGCGCTCGTCTTTATAGGCGTGTGCCTCCTTGTGCTTGTATTTGCGGTATTGCAGCTGCATCCCATTTGCATCTATCTCCTGCCGATCGCCGCGCTGCCCTTTCTCGTCTACCCGTTCCTCAAGCGCGTGACGGGGTGGGTACACCTCTTCCTCGGCATCGCGATCGCGATGGCGCCCGCGGGCGGGTGGGTCGCGGTCACAGGGGAGATCGCCGCGCCGATGGTCGTCCTCTGCCTCGCCGTCGCGCTTTGGATCGGGGCGTTTGACGCGATGTACGGTGCGCAGGATGAGGAGTTCGACAAGAGGCATGGGCTGCATTCCCTCGCCGTCTCCTACGGCGCGGCGGGGGCGTTCCGCATCGCACGCATCGCGCATGTGCTGTCGATTGTCGGATTCATCGCCGTCGGCATCATGTGCCGGCTGCATTGGCCGTATTTTGTCGGCGTCCTGATCGCGGCGGCGACACTCGTCTACCAGCACCGCATCGCGAGCCCCACGGATTTTTCACGCGTGACGCAGAGATATTTCATGCGGAACGGCATCGTATCGATCGCCGTTTGCGCGTTCGCGTGGATGAGTTACTATATATAGAACTGAAAAAGAGGAGAGCATATGGCACGCATACTGTCGGGCAAGGAATTTGCCGCGAAAATCAAAGAGGACGCGGGACGCGCGGTCGCGGAGCTCAAGGCGGAGGGCGTTCACCCGCGGCTCGCCGTCGTCATCGTCGGCGCCGATCCCGCCTCGGAGGTCTACGTCCGCAACAAGCAAAAGGCTTGTGCGGAGCTCGGCATCATCTCGGATCACATCGCCCTGCCTGCCGATACGGCAAAGGAGGAGCTGATCACGCGCATCGATGCCCTGAACGCAGACGCATCCGTGCATGGGATTCTCGTGCAGCTTCCTCTGCCGGAGGGGCTGCGCGCCTATGAAGAGGAAGTGCTGGAGCGTATCGACCCGCGCAAGGACGTGGACGGGTTCAACCCCATGAACGCAGGGCGGCTCGTACTCGGTGCGCCGGGACTGCGCCCCTGCACGCCTGCCGGCTGCATCCGGATGCTCGAGCTCGCGGGCATCCCCATCGAGGGCGCGCACGCCGTCATCATCGGGCGCAGCAACATCGTCGGCAAGCCGATGGGGCATCTCCTCCTTGAGCGCAACGCGACCGTAACGGTCTGCCACTCGCGGACGCAGAACCTCGCCGCCGTCGCGCGCGCGGCGGATATCCTCGTCGCGGCTGTGGGGCGTCCGGGCTTCGTGACCGCCGATATGGTAAAGCCGGGCGCAACCGTGATCGACGTCGGCATCAACCGCATCGCGCCGAAAAAACTCGTCGGTGACGTGGATTTTGAGGCGGTCTCTGCGGTTGCGGGCGCGATTACGCCCGTGCCGGGCGGCGTGGGATTGCTCACGGTGGCGATGTTGATGCAGAATGTAGTATATGCTGCTCGTATGCAGAAAAAATGACGTGGGATTTTGGCGCATAGCTGTGTCTACTGTACGGCGATACGTTACGCCGCCATATTGAGCAAGAGGGCACGGCAGCGCCGTGCCCCTACGGGGGCGGCATGAATCGTTAGGATGCGACAAAGAAGATGCCGGATGATTGTGCCGTACAAGAGGCAAGTAGTGATTGACATTCGCCGCATGATATACATCGTGGGCGAAATGATCAATCAATGCGCGCCTAACAATATGGAGGACACCTCAACATTTATCGGTAAATATCGGTCAAATTTGGTAAAGGAGAGCACCAACATGAAAACCGACGTCGAAATCGCACGCGCAGTGAAAATGCGCCCCATCGCGGAGATTGCCGAGAGCATCGGCATCCGCGCCGATCATCTCGAACCGTACGGAAAATACAAGGCGAAGATCGGGCGCGCCGCGCTTGACGCCGTAAAAAATAATCCCGACGGCAAACTCATCCTCGTGACCGCGATCAACCCGACCCCCGCGGGTGAGGGCAAGACAACGACGAGCGTCGGAC
The DNA here is from genome assembly GCF_000287655.1 of Selenomonas sp. FOBRC9. Taxonomy (NCBI): domain Bacteria; kingdom Bacillati; phylum Bacillota; class Negativicutes; order Selenomonadales; family Selenomonadaceae; genus Selenomonas; species Selenomonas sp. FOBRC9. The sequence continues at coordinate 26,878 of NZ_ALJR01000016.1, read as the reverse complement.
TTGCCGACGCCCTGCACCGCCGGGGGAAGCGAACGATCGTCGCTCTGCGCGAACCCTCACTCGGCCCCTGTTTCGGCATGAAGGGCGGTGCGGCGGGCGGCGGCTATGCGCAGGTCGTGCCGATGGAGGACATCAACCTCCACTTCACGGGCGACTTCCACGCCGTCACGACGGCGCATAATCTGCTCGCTGCGCTCATTGACAACCACATCCAGCAGGGGAACACGCTCGACCTCGACGTCAGGCGCATCGTGTGGAAGCGCGTGCTCGACGTCAACGACCGCGCCCTGCGGCACATCGTGCTCGGTCTTGGCGGCACGGCGCACGGCGTCCCGCGCGAATCGGGCTTTGACATCACGGTCGCCTCGGAGATGATGGCAATTCTCTGTCTCGCGGACGGCATCTCGGACATGAAACGAAGGCTCGGGCGCATCCTCATCGGATATACGCGCGGCGGACGCCCCGTATACGCGGAGGAACTCGGCGCGACGGGCGCCCTCGCGCTGCTCTTCAAGGACGCCGTCCGGCCGAACCTTGTGCAGACCCTTGAGGGGACGCCCGCGCTCATTCACGGCGGACCCTTCGCGAACATCGCGCACGGATGCAGCAGCGTCACGGCGACGAAGTACGCGCTGAAATGTGCCGACTATACTGTAACGGAGGCGGGCTTCGGCGCGGATCTCGGCGCGGAGAAATTCTTTGACATCAAATGCCGGATGGCGGGGCTGAGACCCGATGCGGCCATCATCGTCGCGACGGTGCGCGCGCTCAAGATGAACGGCGGTGTGGCAAAAGACGCACTCGGCGCAGAAAACCTCGACGCCCTCCGGCGCGGCGCGGCGAATCTCGAAAAGCACATCGAGAACATCGGCAAGTTCGGACTGCCTGCCGTCGTCGCGGTCAACGTGTTCCCGACCGACACCGAGGCGGAGCTGGCACTGCTCGAGGAGCTCTGCGCGGCGCTCGGCGCGCCTGCGGTTCGCTCCGAGGTCTGGGCGCAGGGCGGCGCGGGCGGACTTGCCCTCGCCGATGCCGTGGAGGCGGCGCTTCAAAAGCCCGCCGACTTCCGGACGATTTACGATACAGTGCGCCCCATCGCCGAGAAGATCGAAACGATCGCGCGGGAAATCTACGGTGCGGACGGTGTAGATTTTACGCCCGAAGCGAAGAAACAACTCGCCGAGATGGAGCGGCTCGGTATGACACAGACGCCCGTCTGCATGGCAAAGACGCAGTATTCCTTCTCGGATGATCCTGCGCGTCTCGGACGCCCGACGGGCTTTCGCATCACCGTGCGCGAACTGCGTGCCTCCTGCGGTGCGGGCTTCGTCGTCGCGCTCACAGGGAGTGTCCTCACCATGCCGGGGCTGCCGAAACATCCCGCTGCGATGGATATGGACGTCGATGAGGACGGTGTGATTACGGGACTGTTCTAAAAAAAATAAATATAAGCTGGGCTTACTGCACGTAAAGGTGTTTTTCACACAAGCAGTAAGCCCTTTTTCTATGCCGATCATATTAAAATCGACAGAATAAAACTATTATATCTTATGAGACGGATTTTCATTGACAGTTGCTGTGAAATACTTTATTCTGCAAAGGTGAATGTTGTTCATATTTAAGAATTACCTTGTCTTGATGCGGCATATGGGAGAAAGGAGCACTCGTGCATATGAGGCGTATACTGACAGCGCCGCCCGTACTCGCGGCAGTGGTCGCGATCGTCGCGCTCTATGCGGTCTCTGCGGGCAGCGTCGCCGTTCCCGCATCCGATACGCTCGCCATTGTGACGGCGAAGCTGATGGGGCATGAGCCGTCCGTTGATCCCGCGGTGACGGACATCATCTGGGAACTGCGTGTGCCGCGTGTACTGCTTGCAATGACGGCGGGCGCGGGGCTTGCGCTTGCGGGTGTTGTGATGCAGGCGTCCGTGCAGAACCCGCTTGCCGAACCGTTCATCCTCGGCATCGCCTCAGGGGCGTCCGTCGGCGCGACGCTTGCGATCCTCCTCGGCTCTGCGGCGATCCCCTTCGGTGTGCCGGGGGCGGCGTTTCTCGGCGCGATTCTCGCAACGCTCGCCGTGCTCATGCTCGCGGGGATTCACCGGCGCGTATCGACAGTGAAACTCGTGCTCGCGGGCGCGGCGATCAGCGCGCTCTGCGTTGCCGCGACGAACTTCATCGTCTACATGGCGGCGGATGCGGAGGGGATGCAGTCCGCGGCATTTTGGACGATGGGATCGCTCGCCGATGCGAAATGGCGCAGTCTCTTCCTGCCCGTCCTCGTTGTGAGCGCGCTCGCCGTGTACTTCCTCTCGCAGCTGCGCACGCTGGACGTGCTCCTCCTCGGCGAGGAGCTGGCGACGACACTCGGCATCGATGCGAGCGCGAAACGGCGCCGTTATATGGCGTTGCTTGCGCTACTGACGGGCGTCCTCGTCGCGACCTGCGGCATCATTGGTTTCGTGGGGCTCGTCGTGCCGCATCTCGTGCGCGCCTTTACGGGGGCGTCGCATCGGCGGCTGCTCCCCGCGACGCTCCTCATTGGGGCGATCTTCCTCATCGTCGCGGATCTCATCGCGCGGACACTTCTCCCCTCGGGCGATCTGCCCATCGGCATCATCACCGCGCTCATCGGCGCGCCGCTCTTCATGAAGCTGCTCTTTGGCAGCGGCGGGAACTTCGGAGGCTGATATGAAGGAGATTCGCATTGAGGGGCTGAAATTCCGCATCGACGCAAAAGAGATCCTGCACGGCATCTCCGCCGCGCTGCCCGCCGACCGTTTCGTCGCGCTCCTCGGCCCCAACGGCTGCGGCAAGTCCACGCTGCTCAAACACCTCTACCGCGTACATCAGATTCAAGAGGGCGCGGTCTACTTCGACGGCGTGCCCATCGCCGACATCCCGCTGCGCGCGGCGGCGCAGGAGATTGGCGTGATGGGGCAGTTCCACGCGGTGGACTTTGATTTCTCCGTGGAGGAGATCGCGCTCATGGGGCGCGCCCCGTACAAGGAGAGTTTTGAGGAGGATACGGCGGCGGACTTTGCCCTCGTCCGCGCCGCGCTTGAGAAGGTCGGCATGGCGGACGCGGCGGCGCGCAGTTTCAACGAGCTGTCGGGCGGCGAGCAGCAGCGCGTCATGCTCGCGCGCTGTCTCGTACAGGAACCGCGCCTGCTCATCCTCGACGAACCGACGAACCATCTCGATGTAAAGTACCAGCTGCATCTGCTGCACCTCGTCAAAGGCCTCGGCATCGGCGTCATCGCGGCGCTCCACGACCTCAACCTCGCGGCGATGTTCGCCGATCTGCTCGTCGTCATGAAGGCGGGGGAAATCGTAGAGATCGGCGCGCCGCGCGAGGTGATCACGGAGGATATGCTGCAAAGTGTCTACGGTGTTGCGGCACATGTCGACCATGACGCGGCGGGGCTGCCGCTCGTCGACTACCGTACGGGAGCGTACGCGCCATGAGGCGGCGGATGCGCGCGGCACTCTGTCTGCTGCCGCTCCTCGCCGTCACCGCGCTCATTCTCTTTCTCTCCTATACGGAGGGGCGCGGGGCTGAGGAGGCGGCGGGCACGCCGGGCGGCGAGACGTTCGTCACGGCGGACAGCGACGGGCACCCGACGACGTTCACACTCGTGCATGTGCCGGAGCGTGTCCTCGTCACTTATCCCGGGGCGGCGGAGCTGATGATCGACCTCGGCATCGCGGATCGAATCGTCGGCGCGATCGCGCCGTATGGGGAGGAGCCGCCTGTCTATAGGGACGCTTACGCCGCCCTGCCCATCCTCGGCGCGCCCTATGTGCCGAGCCGCGAGGAGGTGACAGCGCTGCGCCCCGATCTCATCATCGGCTGGTCGCATCACTTCACGCCCGACGCGCTCGGCGACGTGCACAATTATTTCCGCAAGGGGATCGGATGCTACGTCGTCCCCTCCACCGTGCGCAAAGGGCATCCGACGCTCGACGGCACGGTCTATCCGTTCATTGAGGATATGGGGCGGATGTTTGCGGTGGAGGAACGTGCCGCCGCCTATGCTGCGGGACTGAGGGCGCGTTCCGCAGCGGTTGAGGAGCGGACGCGCGCACGGGGCAAAAGGTATACGGCGATGATCCTGCAGGCGCACGGGAGCAGCCTCTATAGTCTCTACGGCGCCACATACATCATCGACGACATCGCGCGGCGGGCAGGCGCGGACAATGTGACGGAGCGGCAGATGAACGGCGTTGGACCCGAGCGTGTGCTCGGCTTTGCCCCCGACGTCGTTATCTATGTGAATCCGAAGAATATCTCCGCGGAGGAGGCGCGCGCCGAGCTGCGCGCGGATGAGAATCTAAGGAATATGCGGGCGATCCGCGAGAACCGCATCATCGTCGTTTCCTACGCCGATGTGAACAATGGGAACGGGCGCACGATCACGGCGCTTAAAGATATTTCCGCGGGGCTGGATGCCCTCGCGGACTAGGGAATTGGGAGGATTTATTATGAAGAAGAATGTACTGCGCGGGCTTGTGGCGGGGGCGCTGACCGTCGGAGCAGGGCTTTGTACACCGGTGTACGCCGCCGATACCGATGATATGGGAATGGAGAGCTATACGTTAAACGATGTGATTGTCACTGCGAGCCGCAGCGATACGCAGATCGCCGATGTCCCCGCCGACGTCACGCTCATCAGTGAGGCGCAGATCGAGCGCGGCAACTACAAGAGCGTCTCGGACGCGCTGGCGGGGGCGAACATCAACGTCGTCAAGAAGGGCTTTGCCGCCTATCCGATCATCAACGGCGACTCGCGCGTGCTCGTCATGGTCGACGGGAAAAAGGTCAACTGGGATCATCTCATGGTCAGCGGCGACGACAATGCGGTCAACGTGGATCAAGTGCCGATGGAGAACGTCGAGCGCATTGAGATCGTGCGCGGGCCGAACTCCTCGCTCTACGGCGAGCGCGCCGTCTCGGGCGTCATCAACATCATCACAAAGCGCGCCAAGACGGGCAAGCCGTCCGGATCGCTGAACATGCAGCTCGGCGCGTGGGGGGAAAAGCGTGCGGGCGTCTATGTGACCGGCGGTGATGCGAAAAACAGCATCAAGGCAAGCGCTGCGCATGAGCGCAGTCATGATTTCCGCTACCGGAACGCGGACGGAGACACGCGCACCTTTGGCAACAGTGACATCAAGCATACGGACTATACGATGGGTTATGACCGCATCATTGGCAATGACCGACTGAGCTTTGACTTTTCACGGCACGAAATGGACGATGGATTCGGTGTTTTGTTAAAGAACCCAAAGACCGGCGAACCCACCTACACGGGGCGTCAGGAAACGCTGAATACCGCCTATGGCATCACCTATATGTTCGGCTCGGAGAAGGACGGCGAGGGGACGTTCCTGCGTTATTATCGCAATGAATCCACGGCGGATTCGCCGTTTGGCGCGCCGTATAATCATAAGCTGCGCCGCAACAGCTTTGAAGGACAAAAACTTTGGATGTTGGGCGATAAGAATATGCTCGTCGGCGGATTCCTGTGGGCGAAGGAAAGCATCTATGAGAACAACGACGGATCGGAGATGAACGCGTCCGCGACAACGAAGGCGATCTTTGCTGAGGACGACTGGCAGCTTGGCGGCGGGTATGCGCTGAAACTCGGCACGCGGTACGAGCATCACAGTGACTTCGGCGGCGATGTCGCCTCTCATATCAGCTTGAATAAAAAATTTGGACGCAATACACACGTCTATTTCTCATGGGGGCAGGCAGTCAATAATCCAACGCTTAAAATGCGCTATGCCGACACCCCGTACATGAAGGGCAATCCAAATCTCAAGCAGGAGAAATCACAGACCTATACCCTCGGGGCGGAAAGTCAGCTCTCGCGCAAGTGGAACGTCTCGGCGAGCATCTATAAGAGCAAGGTAAAAGATGCACTCAACTGGTCGTGGAACGTTTATACGCGCTATTACAATGTGGACAACGAGGATCGCCGCGGTATGGAGCTGAGCGCGCGCTACCGCGCAAGCAATGCATGGACGGTGCGCGCCGCCTATAGCTATGCGCATGTCGAATCGACGGATACGAACAAAAACTATCTTTCGACGAATACACGTCCGAACGGGTATAACCTTGGGCTCTCCTACACGATGAACCGTTGGAGCGCGGATGCGGATCTGAACTACGTCACGGGGCGGAGCATCGAGCGGTTCACCGATACGAGTTATCTTACCCTCGACCTCGGTGTGAATTATCGGGTGAGCGATGCGTTCAAGGTCTATCTGAAAGGCTATAACCTCACAAACGAAGCCTATGAATCCATTGGCATCGGCTTCGGCGCGCAGCGCGGCGCCTACGCTATGCCCGCTCGGCACTTCGTCCTCGGCGCGACATATAATTTCTAAAAAAATATCGCGCACAATAAAAGACTGCCGCACAAAGGTGTTGACCAATGTGCGGCAGCCTTTTTTGCGCACCGGTTACGGATGCTCCTCGTACTGCGGCAGATATACGATGTTCAGCCGACCCGTATCGGGGTGGATGCTGACAGTGGAGCGCACCTCGTAGAGATCGTAGATAAACTCCTCCGTGAGGAGCTCGCGCGGCGTGCCGAGACCGACGACTTGACCCTGCTTAATCGCGATGAGGCGGTCGCAGTAGAGCGCGGCGATGTTGAGATCATGGATGGCGGCGGCAACGGTCAGACCGAGCCCCTTTACGATGTCCATGATCTGGAGTTGATACTTGATGTCGAGGTGATTTGTCGGCTCGTCGAGGATCATGCACTCCGTCTGCTGTGCAAGCGCACGCGCGAGGATGACGCGCTGCTGCTCGCCGCCGGAGAGACTGGAGAAGCTGCGCTCCTCGAACGCCGCCATGCCGACCACCCCCAGCGCCTTGCGTGCGAGCTCATAGTCGCGCAGATTGTCGCGCTCGAGTAGCTTCTTGTGCGGAGAGCGCCCCATGAGTACCACATCGAGCACGGGGAAGTCAAAACTGTAAAAATTGTGCTGCGCGACGACAGAGAGCCGTCGTGCAGACTCTTGATAGGAAAAATCGTCGAGTGGACGCCCGTCAAGCGAGATCGTTCCCTCGCTCGGACGCTGCACGCGGTAAATGCATTTGAGAAACGTGCTCTTGCCGCTGCCGTTCGGTCCGATGATGCCGAGAAACTCCTTATCGTGCAGATGAAAATCCATCCCTTTGAGAATCGCCTGCTTACCGATGAAGAGCTTCACGGCCTCCGCGAGTATTTCCATATCAGTTTCCTCCAAATCCGTAAGTGCGTTTCACCATGAGATAGATGAAGCAGGGGGCGCCGATCATCGAGATGAGGATGCCGATCGGCAGCTCCGTGCGCGGGATAATTACGCGGCACAGCCCGTCGGCGACGACGAGAAAGACGGCGCCGGAGAGCGCGGCCACGGGGATGAGCCGCTTATGATCTGTGCCGATGAGCATACGGACGACGTGGGGAACGACGAGACCGACGAAACCGATCATGCCCGCCGCATAGACCGCGAAGCCGACGATGAGCGCGCTCACGAGCAGGTATGCCTGCCGATAGGCGTGCAGATCCTTGCCGAGCGTGACGGCGGATTCGTCGCCGAGCAGCATGAGATTGAGGATGCGGCTCTGCGTCCAAAAGAAGAGAACGGCGAGGACGACAATACCGCCGATGACGGGAAGCGTATCCCAGTTCGCGCCCGCGAGACTGCCCATCAGCCAGTAGGTGACGGTTTGAATGCCGTCCTTGTTGTTGGCGAAATAGATGATAAAGCTTGAGAACGCGCTGCACACGGCGCTGAGCGCCATGCCGCCGAGCAGGAGCTTCACCGCGTTGGCACGGCCGCCGAGGTTTGCGATGAAGAGCACGCCGAGCGATATGGCGAACGCGCCGACGAATGCCGAGACGCCGACCGCGTTCTCGCCGAACGCCGCGCCGACGCCGAGGAGAACGGCGGCGGTCGCTCCAAGCGAAGCGCCCGAAGAGATGCCGAGAATGTAGGGATCGGCGAGCGGGTTCTTCACGATGGCCTGCATGATGACGCCGCAGACCGAGAGTCCCGCGCCGATGGCGACGGCGAGGAGAAGGCGCGGCAGGCGCAGGAGCCAAACAATGTCGTGTACCGGACCTTTACCCGGCGCGTCGACGGGCGTGCCGCTCGCGAACTGTGCGCCGGCCGCGCTCCAAATGGCCTCTGCGGGCAGATGCACCGTACCGATGCCGAGCGCCCAGAAGATCGCCGCGCAGAGAAGCAGGAGGAGCAGGAGACAGACGCCGAGCACGCCCCATTTTTGAAAAAAGTTCCGCATATATTTTACTCCTTATAAAGTGACGGGTAAAGCCCTGCGGCGATGATTCGGATGCCGTCGTACGTGCGCGTTCCGGCACTGTAAACCGTGTAGAGGGGGAGCGTATCGACGCGCCCCGCGCGGATACAGGAGAGGCCGCGCAGCGCGGGAGTGTCGCAGAAGCGCGCTTTGATTTCCGCCGCGCGGTCGTAATCCGACTCCACGACGACGAGGAAAATCGCATCCGGATCCATCTCGATGATCTGTTCGAGGCTGAGATTCAACCCGTCCGCGCCGAGATTTTCCGCGTGCAGCGCGCGCAGGATATCGCCCGCGAGGGAGTTGTCCCCGTACGCGCGGATATCTCTGCCCATCGGCTCGATGACAAGGGCGCGCGGGCGGCGCGCAGCGTCACGCGTCTGCTCCGCGACGAAAGCGATTTCGCTGCGCATGGCGCGGACGAGTTCCTCTGCGCGCGCCGGATGCCCGAGGATTTTACCGAGGTTCAGAATATCCCGGCACTCGTCGTCGATGGTTTTTCTTGCGCGTGCGGCGGACGAGGAGGGGGCGATATAGGTGTGAATCCCGCGCGCATGCCAAAAATCCGTACCGCGCAGCACCTTCGGGGAGAAGGTTGACGCCCATCCGATGATGAGATCCGGTTCCATCATGAGGACGGTTTCGACGTCAAGATTTTCAAGGCTCGTATAGGGAATGCGGTCATAGGCCTCTTGATATGCGGGGCTGAGATATTTTCGATCGGGGACGCCCATGCCCGCGATGAGACGATCGCCCGCACCGAGCGCGAGCGGCGTCTCGATAGAGTTCTGCCACACGGCGACGATGCGGCGGGGCGGGGCGTCGTATGTGTCCGTCGCCGGGTTGCCCTTGGCGTCGATGTTCTCGATCGTCACGGGATAGCCGGCGCGCGGCGACACATCCGCCGGCGCGGGTGTCTGCGCCGCATTTTCATTGACGCGGACGATCGGCGCACAGGCGGCGAGGAGAAGGGCGCACAGCGCCGGCAATAACAATTTATACATGAGATATACCTCAAAAATACGGCGTTACGGGGGCGGCGTATGTGTTTGCGCTGCTCAAAAAGGGGCTATTGCATCATGCAACAGCCCCTAGGGAGCGGTCTATATGCCGCGGCGCATTAGAAATTGTACCGCGCGCCGATCATCCAGCTCCGTCCCGGCATCGCCGCGCCGCCGAGGCCCGTCCATGAATTGAACGACGTCTCGTAGCCTTGGTTTGTCAGATTGTTGATGACCATATACGCCGTCAAATCCTTTGTGACTTCGTAGTTGAGATTCCAGTCGAGGATGAGAAACCGGCTGCTTGTAAAGGCATTGCGGCTCGCCCCTGTATACCAGTTGGCAAGCAGCCCCGTATAAAGTCTGCCTTTTTCATAGGACAGATTTAAAGCATAGTGATTTGCCGGGCGCAGACGGTTGATCTGCGTATTGATATCATGTCCTCCTTGATATCCCCAGTTCGGATCGAGTATCCAGCCAGATTTTGCTGACCATTTGTCCAACATATGAGAGTAGGAGGCACTCATCGTTACATGTTTATTAAACTTGTGGTCAAAGGTTAGGTTAAAGGATTTTTTATCCTCACGCGCGTTGACCGCCGTACTGCTGAATTCTGTTCCGTCCCAGATGGGAAGTGTTGCGACGGCATTGCTCATGCGCGTCCAATCATAGTGAACTGCCGCTGATGTCCGCTCGGAGAATTCTTTTTGAACACCGATTGTCCATACATTCCCGCGTTCATCTTCAAGAGGCGTGTTGAAGACGCCGTTGACCTCCGTATAATCACCTTGGCGCAGCGGACGGTAAATCTTTGTCCAACCAAAATAAAGGCTGGTGGAGTAGTCGAATGTATACTGGAGATTGAGTGCGGGCGTGATGAGATGCGACTTTCCTTTGCCTTGTACAGCGTCGCCTGTCGTTGTTGATTCATAAGAAGAATAGTAGGAGTAGCGCAGGGCAGGCGTAATGTCAAACTTATCTGAGACATGAATCTTATCCTGCACATAGCCGAGAATCGAGCTGCGCGTTGTGTGCGATTGCCGAACCGTACCGTTGTTGCGGAGACTCTTGGAGAAGTTTTTGGCGCGATCATAGGTGAGACTTGCGATTACGTCATTTTTGCCAAGTGCCTTCGCATATTGAACTTGCACCCCGCGGTTCCGTTCCTCCTGCCAGCTTGTCGGTTCTTTTGCCGTACCGCCTGTTTTTGCAAGCCATTCTTTGACTCTGTTTTGATCCCCGCCCGGGAAGGGGGCGAGGTTTTCTCGAATCCACTCTTGCAGCTGCTCGTTCGTTGCGCCGTGCGGGAATGCTGCATGATATTCGTTTGCCAAATCGGTGGCGCTCTTATTTCCCAAACGCCACCGATAATAGTCTCTGTTGGCGTAACGATGGTTCTGATCGTAGAGCCGCACAAAGCTCTCCATACCATTCTCCTTATGGAACGTCCATGTCAGCTCCCAATCGTTGTTCTTAAATCTGCTGAAAGAGCGGTACACTTGCCCGTCGAGCGCAAAGAGATTGCGGTAGCCGGGATTCCGCGTTGCTCCCGCGAGCGTCCGCTCCGGCTTCCAAATGTGATCATTTGGGTCGATCGCGCCCTTGATGGCATTGTTTGCATCAAGTTGACCAACGGCAGCGTTAAAAATGATTCGGTTCCAATCAGACTCGTTCCAATATTTTTGTGCAGGAGTTGCGATGGGATAGCCATCCTTGCCCTGCTTGAAGTTATACCAGAGTTTGAGGTTCTGTTTGTCACCGAGCTTTTTGTCGAGACGGATATTCAGTGCGTCCTCTTTGAACTCTGATCCGCCGAGCGTGCCCGTGATGCCTGATTCGCCGTCTACAAATTTCGTATCGCCGCTCATATTACGGCTCGCAGTAAAGAAGTAGCGCAGGTCATGCGGAGAGAATGCATTGCCCGAGAGCGTGAGCGCATAGTTATGTTTATGCCACGCGCCAGTGGAAAGGTCAAGCGTTCCGCGTTGCTTTTCGCCGCCTTTGCGCGTGATGATGTTGATGACACCGCCCGTCGCATCAGGACCATAAACGGATGCGCCCGGGCCTTTGATGACCTCGATCTTATCCACGCTCTCGATACCGAGCATCTGATCGAGATTGACACCTGTCGACTTGGTGCCGGAGGTACTGGTATCTCCGACACGCGTACTTGTGAGATTGTCCACACGCCGTCCGTCGATGAGAATAATCACACGCGTATCCCCGTTGATCGAAATGCCGTTGTTGTAGAACTCGTAACCGTACTCGCCGCCGCGGTAGCCGGGATTCTGGAACGTGATGCCCGGGATGCGCTTGATCGCCTCGGTCAGATCAAGATAATGACGTTTCTCGATCTCCTCGCGTGTGATGACCTTGACATCGCCGCCCGTGCGATAGTAGGACTGCTCGGTGATCGTATCGCCGAATTGATCCTTCGTACGCTCAGCGCTGACAACGACATCGTCCAGCGTATACTCGTTGAGATTCTCGTCATGCGCCGCGTAGACGGTGTCGTGCCCTCCGCCAATGGATATGAGTGCTATAGCGACGAGCGCGGACAGCTGTTTCTTCTTCATACCGATAGTTCCTCCTCAATGTTTCTAGGGTCTGCGGATTACCACCGCGCTCCGTTGATGTAAGAGAATTCGTAGTTTTGTTCTGTGACCCATGTTTTCCACTGACCCTCGAACGAACCGAAGTTCAGTGTCAGACGCTTTGTCTCACCCGCAGGGACTTTGCACATGGGCAGACGCTTTGGTGTGCCGATGAATTGGTAGGTTGTGCCGTCGGCGCGCGTGAATGTGATCTGCATGGTGAAGTCGTTCAGCGCCGTGACGGTGATGTCGTCGCGGCGATTCTCGAAGGTACCTGATACGCAGAGGTCTCCCCCGGACAGCCACACCTTTGTCGTCGTCCATTCGAGCATCATCGGATCGCCGGAGACCTCTGCCGCCATTCCTCTGCCGCCTGTGCACAGGACAAGCAGAAGAGCAAAGAACAACATCCTGTATAAACGCATTTCCTCACCCCCTTTTGGAAAAATCTCACAAAAAAACGGCGTTCTCCGCACAGGAAAAAGCCGTCATACCGCCGCTGTGGGCGCGGCTCTCCTCCCCATCGCTCGTGGGTCAGGCGGTGAGCGTCAAACAGGCAGTTCTCCCGGCTCGGAATCATCGCGCGGCTGCGCCTTCCCAAGGAGACGATCTCCCCAGTGACATCATACAGCATTGCTCTTCCTTACGGTGGCGGGACCGCTTTGGCTTCACACCGAATTCCCTATTAAGTCCAAAGGACACCTGTTCCGTTTAAGTTTATGATATTATTATAATGCGCGCTTATTATATTATAGGGGAATGGAATTTGTCAAGATGGATTCGGGTGGAACAGAAAAAAATATGCAAAAATATCGAATGTTTATAGCGGATGATTTTATCTTGCATGAAAGCGTGTCATTCGCTAGAATGAAGTTTAAGAGGCACTTGACATGGTATTTCTACGAATATGGTTTGGCAGTATGCGGAAAGCTGCTGCAGTGGCCGTAATATAGAGATTAATTAAGGAGGATTAACATATGCAAACCGGACAACTAAAGGAAATGGTGAAGGATAAGTCGCTGCCGGCGCCGATTCAAAAGGCGCTGCAGGTCTTGCATCTGCGCGATATTGCGAATATGGCGGCGGGGCGTGTGGAGATTGCGGGCGAGGATATGTACGCGGATGTGTTCGACGCGGTGACGCGGCGGTACGGCGACCAGCGTGCGGAGGCGCACGAGCAGTATTACGATGTGCAGTACCTCGCGCGCGGAGCGGAGCGGCTGCACTATGCGCCGCAGGGCACGGAGGGAGAGGTCGCGGCGCGCATCCCCGAGCGCGATCTGATCTTTTACCGCGGGACGCCCGATCCGGAGTATATCGACGTCGTGCCGGGGACGGTGACGATCTTTGCGCCGGGGGAAATCCACCGCCCGACGGTCGCAGCAGGCGAGCCGATGGAGATCCGCAAGGCGGTCGTTAAGGTTCATTCGTCTCTCATGACGTCGTGATCCTTGCAAAAAATATTGTTTTGTGCTACTCTTACGTAGTATTTCATACCAAAATAAACGACGATGTGCGGGCGCCCTCGTCCCCCTCGGGACGGGGCGCTTTTTTCGGGAGGAACGAAATAGATGTCAGAAGAGCAGGGCGCCAATATTCCGAAGAACTACGATCCCGCTTCCTTTGAGCGGAAATGGTATGCGTATTGGGAAGATCACGGATTTTTTCATCAAGAGGCGGACGAGAGCCGCGAACCGTACAGCGTCGTCATCCCGCCGCCGAATGTGACGGGACAGCTCCACATGGGGCATGCACTCGACAATACTCTGCAGGATATCCTCGTGCGGTATCAGCGGATGCGCGGGAAGAACGTCATCTGGGTGCCGGGCTGCGACCATGCGGGCATCGCGACGCAGGCAAAGGTCGAGGAGTCGCTGCGCGCGGAGGGGACGACGCGGTTCGACCTCGGGCGCGAGAAGTTTCTCGAACGTGTGTGGGCGTGGAAGGAGCAGTACGGCGACCGCATCATGTATCAGCTGCGGATGCTCGGCTCGTCCTGCGACTGGGCGCGCGAGCGGTTCACGATGGACGAGGGATGCTCGCGCGCGGTGCGCGAGGCGTTCGTCAGTCTCTATGAGCACGGGCTCATCTATCAGGGGACGCGCATCACGAACTGGTGCCCGTCCTGCACGACGGCGATCTCGGACATCGAGGTGAACCACGAGACGGAAGAGGGGCATCTCTGGCATCTGCGCTATGCGATCGAGGGGACGGACGATTACGTCGAGATCGCAACCACGCGCCCCGAGACGATGTTCGGCGATACGGGCGTCGCGGTACACCCGGACGACGAACGGTACAAACATCTCGTCGGGAAAACGCTGATTCTGCCCGTCGTGGGACGGCGCATCCCGCTCTTTGCCGACGCCTATGTCGATCCCGCATTTGGGACGGGCGCGGTCAAGGTGACGCCGGCGCACGACCCGAACGACTTTGATATGGGGCTGCGCCACAATCTGGAGCAGATCATCGTCATCGATACGGAAGGGAAGATGACGGCGGGCGCGGGGCGTTATGAGGGCATGGATCGCTATGCCTGTCGCAAGGCGCTCGTGCAGGAGCTCGAGGAGATCGGCGCGCTGGTCTCGACCGAGGGACATGAGCACGCGGTCGGACACTGCTCGCGCTGCGGCACGACGATCGAGCCGCTCGCCTCAAAGCAGTGGTTCGTCCGCATGGAGGAACTTGCAGAGCCCGCGATCGCGGCGGTGCGGGACGGGCGTATCCGCTTTGTGCCCGATCGCTTTACGAAGATTTATGAAAACTGGCTCGAGAATATCCGCGACTGGTGCATCTCGCGTCAGCTTTGGTGGGGACACCGCATCCCCGCGTGGCACTGTGACGACTGCGGCGAGACGAGCGTTTCGCGCGAGGATTTGACGGCGTGCGCGCACTGTGGTTCGACACACATTCGGCAGGACGAGGACGTCCTCGACACATGGTTCAGCTCGGGGCTTTGGCCGTTTGAGACAATGGGATGGCCGGACGATACGAAGGATCTGCGTCATTTTTACCCGACGGCGGCGCTCGTCACGGGCTACGACATCATCTTCTTCTGGGTGGCGCGCATGGTCATGATGGGGCTGCGGTTCGGCGGCGACGTGCCGTTCCGCGACGTATTCATCCACGGGCTCGTGCGCGACAGCGAGGGGCGCAAGATGTCAAAGTCCCTTGGCAACGGCATCGATCCCGTCGAGGTCATTGAGAAATACGGCGCGGACACGCTCCGGTTCATGCTCATCACAGGCAATACGCCGGGCAACGATATGCGTTTTTACTGGGAGCGCGTCGAGGCGGCGCGTAATTTTGCCAATAAGATATGGAACGCATCGCGCTACATGCTGATGAATTTCGAGGGGGCGGACACCTCCTTCGTCCCCGCGGCGGAGGACTATACGCTCGCCGACCGCTGGATCCTCTCGCGCTGTGCGGTGACGGCGCGCGACGTGACGGCGAACCTCGAGAAATACGAGCTCGGCGAGGCGGGGCGCACGATCTATGAGTTCCTCTGGAGCGAGTTCTGCGACTGGTACATCGAGCTGACGAAGGCGCGGCTCTACGATAAAGAGAATATCCGCGCGAAGAATACGGCACTCTATGTGCTGCGCACCGTGCTCGAGCGGACGCTGCGTCTCCTGCATCCCTTCATGCCGTTCCTCACGGAGGAGATTTGGCAAAAGCTGCCGCATGAGGGCGAGAGCATCATGACGGCGCACTGGCCGGCGGGGCATGAGAGCGACCTCGATGCGGCGGCGGAGCGCGATATGACCGCCGTCATGGAGGTCATTAAGACCGTGCGCAACCTGCGCGCGGAGCTCGGCACGCCCCCGGGCAAGAAGAGCGAGCTCATCCTGCGCGTGACGGACGGGGCGCTGCGGGAGGTCTTTGCGGCGCACGAGGACTATTTCTTCGCGCTTGCCTCCGCTTCGTCCGTGACGTTCCTCGCGGCGGACGCATCCGATCCGGAGAATGCGGTGACGGGGGCACTCGCGGGCGCGGCGGTCTATCTGCCGCTCGCGGGGCTGATTGACGTCCCGAAGGAGCGCGCACGCCTTGAAAAGGAACAGGTAAATCTCGAGAAGGAGATTGCTCGCCTGTCGGGCAAGCTCGCCAACGCGGGCTTTACCTCCAAAGCCCCCGTGCAGGTGGTTGCGGCGGAGCGCGAAAAGCTCGCGGGATATGAGGAGAAAATCGCGCTCCTCAGAACCCGCCTTGCGGATCTCGCGAAACTCTGAGGTACGCCGATGGACTATCAAGAGTCACTGGCATATCTGGACGAACTGAATACGTTCGGTATCCGCTTGGGTCTCTCGCGGATGGAGGAGCTGTGCGCGCGGCTGGGGCATCCCGAGCGCGCGTATCGGACGATCCACATCGCGGGGACGAACGGCAAGGGCTCCGTGACACAGATGATGGATGCCGTGTACCGCTCGGCAGACATTCGCTGCGGACGTTATATGTCGCCGCATCTCATTTCCTATACGGAGCGCATGAGCGTCGGCGGAGAGGACATCTCCGAGGAGCGGTTTGCCGCGCTCTTAACGCGCGTGCGTGCGGCGGCGGACGCGATGACCGCGGAGGGACATGAGCACCCGACGCAGTTCGAGGCACTGACGGCGCTCGCGTTCCTCTATTTTGCCGAGGAGAAGGTGGAGATCGCCGTCATTGAGACGGGGCTCGGCGGTCTGCTCGATTCGACAAATGTCATAGAGCCGATGCTGACCATCATTACAAATGTCGCCATGGATCACGCCGACCGCTGCGGCGGTACGCTCGCGGGCATCGCCGAGCACAAGGCGGGCATTATCAAGGAGGGCGTGCCTGTGATCACGGCGGCGTCGGGTGAGCCGCTTGAGATCATCCAAGCGCGTGCGGAGGAGATGACGGCGGACGTCTTTGTCTATGGCGAGGACTTTTCTGCCGATATGATTTTCCCGGCGGGCGGAGGGCAGCGCGTTGCGTTTCATTCGCTTGTCTGCCGTGAGCCTGCGCCGTTTGAGCTCTCACTTGCAGGAACCTATCAGGCGGAGAATGCCGCCCTCGTCATCATGGCGGCAAAGCTCCTCGAGCGCGATGATGCGCGCATTACGGAAGAGGCGCTGCGGACGGCGCTGGCACATGTGCGGCATCCCGCGCGCTTTGAGATTCGATCATGGGCGGCGGGGGACGCCGTTGTGGACGGTGCGCATAATCCGGCGGGGATGGCGGCGCTGCGGGCGAGTCTTGACCGCTATTTCCCGAAGGAGCAGCGTGTCTTTGTGCTTGGCATCCTCAAGGACAAGGACATCGACACGATGCTCAGTATCCTTCTGCGTCCCGGGGATGTGGTCGTCACGGTACGTCCGAATT
This sequence comes from Selenomonas sp. FOBRC9, assembly GCF_000287655.1. NCBI lineage: Bacteria > Bacillati > Bacillota > Negativicutes > Selenomonadales > Selenomonadaceae > Selenomonas > Selenomonas sp. FOBRC9. The sequence continues at coordinate 9,606 of NZ_ALJR01000016.1, read as the reverse complement.
CCGAGCGTGCAGCGGGCGCGGATGTCGTCGCTGCCGTCGCCGCTGCGATGGGGCTGGATACCGTTGCCTGCAGTGATGTGGAAACGGCGCTCGTTGAGGCGGAGCGGCGCGCACACGGCGATGCACTGCTCGTCGCTTGTGGGTCGCTCTATCTTGTCGGCGGCGTGCGCAAACTCCTGCGCGCAGCGGGGAGGTGAGCGGATGGCGGAGGATTACGTCAAGCAGCGCCGCCGCTTCCGGCGGCGCCGCCGATGGGGGGCACGCATGGGCGCCGTCATGCGTTATGCAGTGCTCGCGGAGGCTTTCCTCATCCCTCTCGTACCGCTCGCTGCGATGGCAGTCCTGCTCGTCGGATGCGGGGCACTTGCGCTTCGGCTGCGCATCGATCCGGAGTTCCGTCTGCGGCGGCTGCCGTACGATGCGCCCGCGCTTCTCTTTGTCGTCATCGCATTGGCATCCGTCGCCGCTGCACCGGATAAGGCGTTCAGTTTCTACAACTTTTATCATCTTGTCCCGGTCTATGCGCTGACCTACCTGCTCGCGGGTCAAACGCTGCGCGACACGGCGTCGCTGCGGCATACGGTACTCGTCATGGCAATTGCCGCAGGGATTGTCATCCTTTACGGATTCTATCAGTTCATTTTCGGCATTGATATCTCCGCGATGAAATGGGTGGACGGCGAGTCCTTCCCGGAGCTGTCGAAACGGGTTTTTTCCACATGGGAAAATCCGAATATCCTTGCAGGCTATCTCGACATCGTTGCCTGTATCGCGGTTGGTCTCATGACCGGGCTTCAGCGTTGGCTGCGCATCCTTGCAATTGTCCTTCTCATCGCAGCACTCGCGTGCCTTGGCATGACCTATGCGCGCGGCGCGTGCCTTGTCATTGCCGCGGTGCTTGCAGGCTATGGCATCTTGCGTGATTTGCGCATCCTCGCGGGAATTGCGGTGATTTGCGGGCTTGTTCTTGCCTTTGACCCTGTGCTGACGGATCGGCTGCTCTCGGTATTTACGCACATTGATACCTCTTCGGAGATGCGTCTCGCGTTCTGGGAGAGCACTGTCGCGATGATTTTAGACCATCCCTTTCTCGGCATTGGGTGGGGGATGTACTTCGTGGTCTATCCCGATTACGATTTTTACTTGCAGGGCGCGCCCGTGCAGATCGTACACGCGCACAATATGTATCTGAACTACGCCGCAGAGATCGGCATCCCCGGGGCGCTCGCGTTCCTGTGGTTCTTTTTCGGGACGCTCGTGCTTGCTCTGCGCACAAAGCGCGATACGCCGCCGTGGGAAGCGCAGCTCGCCGTGCATGAGCGGGCGTGGAAAACGCTCGCCGACGTGCGCGCGGGGCTCGAGGCGTGGCGCAGTGATAAATTTATTGACGGGCTTAGCCTGGGTCTGGGGCTTGCATTTTGCTCCGTCGCTCTGAACGGGCTCACCGATCACCTGTTGTTTAACATTCCGTCCTCCATGCTGTTGTGGATGCTTGCCGCAATGACGGCTGCCGTACATGCGATCGCGGGGGAACGGAAGGAAGGATGAGTATGCAGGAAAACAGTTCAATTTCCAAGGCAACGGTAGACAGGCTTCCACGGTACTACCGCTGTCTGCGTCTGCTCGCGGACGAGGGCGTCGAGATCACGTCCTCTGAAGAGATCGGCAGGCGTACCTCCGTCAATCCCGAACAGATTCGCAAAGACCTTGCGGTCTTTGGTCAGTTCGGAAAAAAAGGCGTCGGGTATTACGTCGCTGAACTCAAGGAAAATATCGGCGGGATTTTGGGGCTTGACCAGCGGTTTAATATTGCCATCGTCGGCATGGGACATCTCGGCGTTGCACTTGCAAACTATCAGGGGATCACGCGCCTTGGTTTTCGCATCGCCGCGCTCTTTGACGTGAATCCCGTCGTCATCGGAACGCGCCTCGGCGAGCGGCGTGTCGAGGACATTGCGTACCTCCCCGAGATCGTCGCCGAACGCGGCGTTCAGATCGGCGTCATCGCCGTGCCTGCCGCGCATGCACAGGAAGTTGCCGACAGACTGGTAGGAGCGGGGATACGGGGGATTTGGAATTTCGCTCCCGTGAAGCTCTCTGTGCCGGAAAACATTCCGCTGATCAGTGAGGATCTGTCCGTCGGACTCAGCAGTCTTTCTTATTCGCTCACACATATTGCGGTTGAAGATGAAGAATTGTCATAGAAAAATAATATAGAATAGCGCTTGCGTGCACTTTTTTTCACAAATCACAGAAAATGCCGTCAATACAATCTTGACGGTAATTTTTTTTCGTGATATTCTAAGGGGCAGATATAATTGGCATATGCAGCTATGATAACTCGTAACTATTCAAAGCGTTTACATCTACTCTCCACGGAGGTTTTTACCTCATGTTTTGGATGGATTACGAGTGTTCCGGCGCGGTGCCATAGATGTATCAGAAGAGCAGCCGCCAAGAGAACTGGTCGGTGTAGCAAGAGGGAGGTTTTTCTATGATCGATATTTCCGATCGCGTACCTAAGTCCCTTGCGGACAAAATCGTGAGTGCGGAAGTAGCTGCCGAGTATTTTAAGGACGGCATGACCATCGGTGCGAGCGGCTTTACGCCGTCCGGCTATCCGAAGGCAGTGCCCCTCGCCATCGCGGAGCGGATGAAGAAGAGCCCGTTCAAGGTCAATCTTTGGACAGGCGCATCCACAGGTCCCGAGCTGGACGGCGCGCTCGCCGAGGCAAACGGCATTGAGCAGCGTCTGCCCTATCAGACGAACACGCCGCTGCGCAATCAGATCAATTCGGGAGCAGTGAACTACATCGATATGCACCTTTCGGAAGTCGCGCAGCAGAGCCGCGAGGGCTTCCTGGGCAAGATCGACGTCGCGCTCATTGAGGCGGTTGCGATCACCGAGGAGGGCATCATCCCCTCGACCTCGGTCGGCAACACCCCGTCCTATGTGCAGACCGCGGATGTGGTCATCGTCGAGGTCAACACCAGCCAGCCCATGGAGCTGGTCGGAATGCACGACATCTATATCCCGCTCGATCCTCCGAACCGTCTGCCGATTCCCATCACGAAGGCGGGCGACCGTATCGGCACGAACTTCATTCCGTGCCCGCTCGAGAAGATCAAGTACATCGTCCCCTGTGACATCACCGACAAGACGCGTGCGCTCGCACCGCTCGACGATGCCTCGCGCAAGATGGGTGCGTTCACGGTCGAGCTTCTCAAGAAGGAGATCGCGGCGGGGCGTATGCCCAAAGGGCTTCTCCCACTCCAGTCGGGCGTCGGCAACGTGGCAAACGCCGTTATCGCAGGCTTTGTCAACTCTGACTTCACGGATCTTGAGGTCTATACCGAGGTCATTCAGGACGGCATGTTCGACCTTGCGGATGCCGGCAAGCTGAAGTTTGCATCCGGCACGGCGTTCTCTCCCTCTCCGGAAGGGCTGCAGCGCTTCTACAAGGACATCGACAAGTACAAGAAGATCATGATGCTCCGTCCGCAGGAGATCTCGAACAACCCCGAGGTTGTCCGTCGTCTCGGCGTCATCGCGATGAACACCGCGATCGAAGTCGATATCTACGGCAACGTCAATTCCACCCATGTTACGGGCACGAAGATGATGAACGGCATCGGCGGCAGCGGCGATTTTGCGCGCAACGCCTACCTCACGATCTTTTACACGACGTCCGAGGCAAAGGGCGGAAAGATCTCGTCCATTGTTCCGTTCTGCGCACACATTGACCACGGCGCACACGACGTTGACGTCGTCATCACGGAGCAGGGCGTTGCGGATCTGCGCGGCAAATCCCCGCGCCAGCGCGCCCTCGAGATCATCAACAACTGTGCACATCCGGACTATCGTCCGATTCTGCTCGATTACTACAACCGTGCGCTTGCGGCAACCAAGGGCGCACAGACACCGCATCTGCTCGATGAGGCGCTTTCCTTCCATCAGCGCTTCGTAACAACGGGGTCGATGCAGAAATAAAACAGATAAAAGGTGCAAAAAGCACTTTAGCGCACAAAGCGCAAAAACTGAAAAGAGCATAGGAGGAAAAAATCCAAATGAGCAATGAGAAAATCCAGGCGGAGCTTGATCAGTACAATGCCAACGTAGAGAAGGCAACCGCAAAGTTCCCCGCGCGCCCGAACATTCCGGCGCAGGGGCTTTACACCCCGCTCGACATCAAGGAGACGGACTACGCGGAGGATCTCAGTTTCCCCGGCGTTTATCCCTATACCCGTGGCGTTCAGCCGACGATGTACCGCGGGCGCTTCTGGACCATGCGTATGTACGCGGGCTTCTCCACAGCGGAGGAATCCAACAAGCGCTATCGTTACCTCATCGAAAGCGGTGCGACGGGGCTTTCCTGCGCGTTTGATCTCCCGACGCAGATCGGCTACGATTCCACGGATACCATCGCTGAGGGCGAGGTCGGAAAGGTCGGCGTTGCGATCGATTCGCTTGCCGATATGGAGATCCTCTTCGATCAGATCGACCTCGGCAAAGTCTCCACGTCCATGACGATCAACGCACCGGCTTCCGTTCTGCTCGCGATGTATATCGCTGTGGCAGAGAAGCAGGGCGTCTCCGCGGACAAACTCAAAGGGACCATTCAGAACGATATTCTGAAAGAATACGCGGCACGCGGTACCTATATTTTCCCGCCGCGTCCGTCCATGCGTCTCATCACGAACATTTTTGAATATTGCTCCAAGAACGTGCCGAACTGGAACACCATTTCCATCTCCGGCTACCACATCCGCGAGGCAGGTTCCACCGCTTCGCAGGAAATTGCATTCACCATTGCGGACGGCATCGCCTACGTTGAAGCCGCCATCAAGGCGGGGCTCAGCGTCGACGACTTCGCGGGACGTCTCTCCTTCTTCTGGAACGCACACAACAACGTGCTCGAAGAAGTTGCGAAGTTCCGTGCCTCCCGCCGCGTCTGGGCAAAGGTCATGAAAGAGCGTTTCCATGCGCAGAAACCCAAGTCCATGATGCTCCGCGTTCACACGCAGACGGCCGGCTCCATGCTGACCGCGCAGCAGCCGAACAACAACATCGTCCGCGTTGCACTCCAGACCGCAGCTGCGGTTATGGGCGGCACGCAGTCGCTGCATACGAACTCCCGCGACGAAGCGCTCGCGCTTCCGACGGAGGAATCGGTTATGGTCGCTCTCCGCACGCAGCAGATCGTTGCGTATGAAAGCGGGCTTGCCGACGTCATCGATCCGCTCGCAGGCTCCTACTATGTAGAGGCCATGACGAACCGCATCGAGGCGGAGGCATGGGAATACATCAAGAAGATTGATGATATCGGCGGCGCTGTTGCGGCGATCGAGAAGGGCTATATCCAGAAGGAAATTCAGGACAGCGCTTACAAGTGGCAGATGGATGTTGAGTCCGGCGCGCGCGTCATCGTCGGTGTCAACAAATTCCAGGTGGAAGAGGAAGCTCCGAAGAACCTGCTCAAGGTTGACGCTTCTGTCGGCGAGAAACAGAAGGCCAAGGTTGAGGCTATGAAGGCAAAGCGTGACAACGCCGCCGTTCAGGCTGCTCTGGCGGATCTGAAGAACGCCTGTGCGGACGAGGACGAGAACCTCATGCCGCATATTCTCGCAGCGGTCAAGACCTACGCAACGCTCGGCGAGATCTGCGGCGTGATGCGCGAAGTCTTCGGCGAATACGAAGCACACGTCAACCTGTAATGAATTGGTGAATGCAAGGTTCAGGAGGAATATAAAAATGGCAGAGAAAATCAGAGTACTCGTTGCGAAACCCGGTCTTGATGGGCATGACCGCGGCGCGAAGGTCGTCGCACGCGCACTGCGCGATGCCGGATTTGAGGTCGTTTACACAGGTCTTCGTCAGACGCCCGAGGAGATCGCGGAAGCGGCACTGCAGGAAGACGTCAACGTCATCGCGATGAGCATCCTCTCGGGTGCGCATCCGCATCTGTTCCCGAAGGTCGTGGATCTCGTCCGCAGCAAGGGCATGAACGACGTCCTGATCATCGGCGGCGGTGTGATCCCCGAGGGCGACATTCCCGCACTCAAACAGGCGGGCGTCGCAGAAGTCTTTACACCCGGAACGCCGACCGGCGCGATTGTTGACTTCATCAAGGCACATGTAAAAGCGTAACAAACGCATTTTTAGAAAGGTGGATGGCAGCGGAATCTCTTCACTGCCATCCACCTGACATGTTTTGATGGAAGCAGCGACGCGAAGGAGGCGGGTAATATGGATATCGCCGCCGAAGTGCTGCGCGGCAATCGCCTTGCCCTCTCACGCGCCATTACGGCGATTGAGAACGAGCGCGAGAGCGCGACGGACATCATGAAGGCTCTTTATCCACACACGGGACACGCCTATGTCCTCGGCATTACGGGACCCCCCGGTGCTGGGAAAAGCACCATGACGGATAAGATTGCCAAGGAATACCGCAAACGCGGGAAAACCGTCGGCATCATCGCCGTCGACCCCACAAGCCCCTTTTCCGGCGGCGCCATCTTGGGCGACCGCATCCGTATGAACGACCTGACGCTCGACGAGGGCGTATTTATCCGCAGTATGGGAACGCGCGGCAGCCTTGGCGGGCTTTCGCACAAGACTGCTGACGCGGTAAAGGTCATGGATGCGTTCGGCAAAGATATCATCTTTGTCGAGACCGTCGGTGTCGGGCAGTCCGAGGTGGACATTGTGCGGGCGGCGGACACTACCATGGTCGTTTTGATCCCCGGTATGGGCGACGATATTCAGGCCATTAAGGCGGGCATCTTGGAGATCGGCGATGTATTCGCCGTCAACAAGTCCGATCTTGACGGTGCGGATAAACTCGTCCGCGAAATCAATATGATGCTGGATCTTGACGATCATATGTCAGACTGGCGGCCGCCGATCCGCAAAGTCGTTGCCAACCGCAGCGAAGGAATCGAGGATCTGGTGGACACGCTCGAAGAACACCGCGCCCATATCGAAGGAAACGGCGTCCTCACGGAACGGCGGACACGCCGTACACGCGACGAGATGCTCGACATCCTCCATGCGGGGGTGGGGCGCCATATCGAAAAACGAATCGTCAGTACCGGACGGCTCGACGCGTATGTGGCGCAGATCAAGGCACATGAGACAGACCCCTACACCGTAGTGGGCGAGGTCATGGCCGAAATGTTGTCATAGGGAAATACCGAGCGCCGGATCACTCTGCGCGGGCATTTCCTTGATGAGGAGGATTAACAATGTTCAAGGTTTTGGGAATCGATCACATCGGTGTCGCAGTGAAAGACCTCGAAGAGGGCAAATCGTTCTGGTCGGATGTCATCGGCATCCCCTGCACGAATCAGGAGACGGTCGCCGAGCAGAAAGTCACGACGACGTTCCATCCGACCCCGAACGGCAGCGAAATTGAGCTCCTGATCGGCACGGCGCCGGACAGCCCGATCACGAAGTACATCGAGCGCAGCGGCGAGGGCATCCAGCATGTCGCTCTGCGTGTCGACAATATCGAGAACGCAATTGCCGACCTCATGGCAAAGGGCGTCCGCATGATCGACGAGAAGCCGCGCATCGGTGCGGGCGGCGCAAAGATTGCGTTCCTTCATCCGAAAGCGACGAAGGGCGTTCTCCTTGAGATCTGCGAGCATGAGGATCGCTGAGGCGGCTCTTCTACGCATATCATTTCATTGGGCGATTCCCCGGCAGAGCGCGACTCATCCCCGCCGCACTGCCGTAGATTCCACATATAAACATCAGGAGGGATATGATGTCCACAGTCCAGGAAAAAATTGATGAGATGCTCAAGAAAAAAGAGCATGTCATGCAGGGCGGCGGCGCAAAGAGCATCGAGAAGCAGCACGCCAAAGGGAAGCTGACGGCGCGCGAGCGTCTCAACCTGCTCTTTGACGAGAGCAGCTTCGTCGAGCTCGATCTGTTCGTGAAGCATCGCTGCACGAACTTCGGGCAGGAGGAGAAGGAACTGCCCGGCGAGGGCGTCGTTACGGGCTACGGCACGGTCAACGGCCGTCTCGTCTATGCGTTCGCACAGGACTTCACCGTCGAGGGCGGCTCGCTCGGTGAGAAACACGCCCACAAGATTTGGAAGGTCATGGATCTCGCGATGAAGATGGGCGCACCGTGCGTCGGCATCAACGATTCCGGCGGCGCACGTATCCAGGAGGCAGTCGACGCGCTCTCCGGCTACGGCGGCATCTTCTACCGCAACACGAAGGCTTCGGGCGTGATCCCGCAGATCTCCGTCATCATGGGACCCTGCGCGGGCGGCGCCGTTTACAGCCCGGCACTCACGGATTTCATCTACATGGTGAAGAACACGAGCCAGATGTTCATCACGGGCCCTGCGGTTATCAAATCCGTCACAGCGGAAGAGGTTACGGCAGAGGAACTCGGCGGCGCGATGACGCACAACAGCCGCTCCGGCGTTGCGCATTTCGCAACGGAGAACGACGAGGACTGCATCGAGCAGATCCGCTATCTTCTCTCCTTCCTCCCGAGCAACAACATGGAAGAGACCCCGCGCGTTGATACGGGCGATGATCCGGATCGTCAGGACGAGTCGCTCAACTCCGTTGTGCCGGACAACCCGAATGCACCGTATGACATGAAGGACGTCATCCGCAGCATCGTCGACAACGGCGAGTTCTACGAAGTGCACGAGCACTACGCAAAGAACATCATCTGCTGCTTCGCACGCTTCGATGGCCGCGCGGTCGGCATCATCGCGAATGAGCCGAACGTCATGGCAGGCTGCCTCGACGTTGACGCATCCTGCAAGTCCTCGCGCTTCATCCGCTTCTGCGATGCGTTCAATATTCCGCTCGTCAACCTCGTCGACGTTCCGGGCTTCCTCCCGGGTGTCAACCAGGAGTACAACGGCATCATCCGTCACGGCGCAAAGATGCTCTACGCATACAGCGAAGCAACCGTGCCCAAGGTGACGGTTATCACGCGCAAGGCATACGGCGGTTCCTACATCGCAATGTGCAACCGTGAGCTCGGCGCGGATCAGGTCATGGCATGGCCGACATCCGAGATCGCCGTTATGGGACCTGCGGGCGCAGCCAACATCATCTTCCGTAAGGATCCGGATAAGGAAGCGCGCACAGCAGAATATATCAAGGAATTTGCGACGCCGTACAAGGCGGCAGAGCGCGGCTACGTCGATATGGTCATCACGCCGAGCGAGACGCGTCCGTACATCATCACGGCGCTCAACGCACTCTCGAGCAAGCGTGAGGCGAACCCGGCGAAGAAGCACGGCAACATTCCGCTCTAATTCCTTAGGAGGGATAGCATGGCTAACAGCAGCGTTGCACCGGAAATTATCGCCGCCATCACCGCCGCCGTTCAGTCGGCGATGGGCAGCAAGGTCGTCGCTGTCAGCATTAAGCCGGCAGAGATCTGGACGATTGCAAATCGCAGCAGTATCTGAGGAATCCCATCATACCGGAGACTTTGGAATAAACACGTTGGAGGAATCACACATGAAAAAGTTCAACATCACTGTCAACGGCACCGCCTATGACGTAGAAGTCGAAGAAGTACGCGGCGGCGCATCGGCAGCTCCGCGCGCAGCGGCTCCC
>NZ_ALJR01000015.1:0-11500 GCF_000287655.1 Selenomonas sp. FOBRC9 | reverse complement strand
CCCGCCAGTGCCGAACCGACGACCATGGAGGGAATGACGCGCACGGGATCGGCGGCGGCAAACGGGATCGCGCCCTCCGTGATGAACGAGAGTCCCATGACATAGTTCGTGAGACCCGCCTTTCGTTGGCTTTCGGTAAAGCGGTTTTTGAAGAACGTCGTGCAGAGTGCGATCGCAAGCGGGGGCACCATGCCGCCCGCCATGACCGCCGCCATGACGTGGAATTCGCCCGAGGCGAGGAGCCCCGTGCCGGTGACGTACGCCGCCTTGTTGATGGGGCCGCCCATATCGATCGCCATCATGCCGCCGACCACAGCGCCCATCAAGACGCGCGCCGAGGGATCCATGCCGCCGAGGGTCGCAATCAGCCACTGATTGATCGCCGAGACGGGCGGGGCGATGATGAAAAGCGAGATGAACCCCATGATGAGGATGCCGAAGAAGGGATAGAGCAAAATGGGCTTGATGCCGTCGAGCGAGGCGGGTAGCGATGCAAAGACTTTCTTGAGGAAGTTGACCGTGTAGCCGCTGACAAAACCAGCCAGCAGCGCCCCGAGGAAGCCCGTGCCCGTCGATCCTGCGAGCGCGCCGCCGACGAATCCGACGGCAAGTCCCGGTCGGTCGGCGATCGACATGCCGATGAAGCCTGCGAGGACGGGGAGCATAAAGCCGAACGATGCGCCGCCGACGTCCTTAAAGAACTTTGCAAGCGGCGTGTTCGAGCCGAAATTCGCAGGATTGGCGCTGTTGTAATCGTCGAAGAGGAAGGCGAGCGCGATGAGAATACCGCCGCCGACGACGAAGGGGAGCATGTGCGAGACGCCGTTCATAAGGTGTTTGTAGATCTGGCGCGCGAGGCTCTCATCCTCCGCATTGTCTGCGCCCTCGGTCTCGTCTGCGCCTGAGGCGTGATAGACGGGTGCGTTCCCGGAGAGCGCACGGTCGATGAGCTCGTCCGCCTTGTTGATGCCGTCCGCGACCTTCGTGATGACGACGCGCCGCCCGTTGAAACGGGACATGGCGACCTGCTTGTCCGCCGCGACGATGATGCCGTCCGCGGCCGCGATCTCTTCGTCTGTGAGGACGTTCTTCACGCCCGCCGAGCCGTTCGTCTCAACCTTGACGGTGAGACCGCGCTTTTTCGCGTGCTGTTCGATGCTCTCCGCCGCCATGAAGGTATGTGCGATGCCCGTCGGGCAGGCGGTGACGGCGAGGATCTGGATGTGGTCGGCCTTGGGCGCGGCGTCCGTCGGCTCCGCGGCGGCGGAGGGCGCGACGAAGCGGTCGTTTTCCTTATCGTCGACGAGTTTGCGGAACTCTTCGACCGTCTTTGCGGCGATGAGCGCTTCCTTGAAGTCGGGATCCATGATCATCGTCGCGAGCTTCGAGAGGATCGCGAGATGTTCGTCGTTCGCCGCATCGGGCGCTGCGATCATGAAGAAAAGGCGGCTCGGGTTGCCGTCCATCGCGGCAAAGTCCATGCCGTCCGGAACGGTCATCGCGGCAAGTCCCGCCGCACGCACGCCCGCACTCTTGGCGTGGGGTGTCGCGATGCCGTCGCCGAGCCCCGTCGTGCCGCTCTCCTCGCGTATGAGCACGTCTTTGACGTATTGGTCTTTATCGCTGAGATTGCCGCCCTTTTCCATGTAGTCCGCGAGCAGGCGGATCGCCGCCTCCTTTGAGGCGGGCGGCGTGATGCCGAGGGCGATGCTCTCGGGTTTGAGCAGATCGTTAATAGTCAAAATGAAACCTCCTTTGAGGTGTATTTTTTAATTATACGGAAATTTTTTTCAGCAGCGCCAACGCCTCATCTCGCGTCGCGAGGTTTTCCGAGAACGCCGACGCGGAGCCTGTCGCAACGCCCATGTAGAACGCACGCGCATAGTCGCCGTCCGACTCCATGAAGCCCGCGAGGAAGCCTGCGACCATCGAGTCGCCCGCGCCGACGGAGTTGACGAGCGTCCCTTTCGGCGCGGCGGAGCGGTAGAACACGCCCTCGCGCGTGAGGAGGATTGCGCCGTCGCCCGCCATCGAGATGAGCACGTTCTCCGCGCCCTCTTCTTGGAGCTTTTTTGCGTGCGCGACGATCTCGTCGTCCGTTTTGAGAACGACGCCGAACATCTCGCCGAGTTCGTGATTGTTCGGTTTAATGAGGAAGGGACGGTACTTCAGCACGCGGCGCAGGAGGTTCTTCGTCGCGTCCACGACGATGCGGATGCCGCGCCCCGATAGATGCTCCATGATGCGCTCGTACATATCGTCCGGCAGCGTGTTCGGGATCGAGCCGGCGAGGACGAGCGTATCGCCGTGCTTGAGCCGGTCGAGCCGGTCAAATAATGCACGCTGTGCATCCGCTGTAATGACAGGACCCTGCCCGTTGATTTCACTTTCCTCCTCCGCCTTGATCTTCACATTGATGCGGGAAAAGCCCTCATCCAGCGGAACGAAATCCTCCGCAACACCGAACGAGGAGAGCATCTGCCGCATCGCCGTCCCTGTGAATCCGGCGGTAAAGCCGAGCGCCGTACTCTCGTGCCCGAGATTTTTCAGCACGATGGAGACGTTGATCCCCTTGCCTCCCGGCAGGATCTGCTCGTAGTTCACGCGGTTGATTTCCCCCGGCGCGAATCGTTCCAGCCGTACGATGTAGTCGATCGACGGGTTGAACGTGACGGTGTAGATCATATATTATCCCCTCCCATACGATGGTTTCGTGATAAATTTAACATTCCCCTTATACAGCTATGATATATCGGGGCAGGAGCAAAGTCAAGAAAACCATTTTCATCTTCGCGGTCTTGCCTGAAGTTTTTCTTTCCTCTATAATATAAGCGGGAAAATAAATTATCCGGGAGGATTTATGACTGCACAAAATACGCACGCCGGCAAGCCGAAGCACGGCACGCTCTTTTATGTGAAAAAAATGCTGATGCTCATCATCGGCGCGCTCATTACCGCGGCGGGGCTCGAGCTGTTCCTCATTCCGAACAACGTCATCGACGGCGGCGTCGTGGGACTTTCGATCATGTCGCACACCATCACGGGCATGACGCTCGGCACGTTCCTCGTCATCTACAATATCCCGTTCATCTACATGGGGTACAAGCAAATCGGCAAGAGTTTTGCGCTCTCGACGATCTTTGCCATCGTCATGCTCTCCGTGTGGACGGGCGTTCTGCACGCCGTGCCGCCGGTGACGAGCGATCCGTTTCTCGCCGCGATCTTCGGCGGCGTCGTGACGGGGCTCGGGGTCGGCATCGTCATGCGTACGGGCGGCTCGTTCGACGGCACGGAGATCGTCGCCATCATCCTCGATGCGCGGACGCAGTTCTCCGTCGGCGAGGTCGTCATGTTCATCAACCTCTTTATCCTGAGTTCTGCAGGGCTGCTGTATGGCTGGGATAAAGCTATGTACTCGCTCTTTGCATACTTCGTCATTGCAAAGATGATTGACGTCGTGCTCAAGGGGCTCGACGAGTCCTACGCCGTCATGATCGTCACGAACGAGCACGAGGAGATGACCGCCGCCCTCAACGAACGCCTCGGGCGCGGCGTCACCCTCCTCCACGGTGCGGGCGGCTATACGGGCGAGGCGAAGGAAGTCCTCTACTGCGTCGTCACGCGTCTGGAGCTCGATAAACTCAAGGAAATCGTGCTGGATAAGGACGAGAAGGCGTTTGTCACGATCAATGCCGTTCACGACATCGTAGGGGGGCGGTTCAAGAAGAAAGCCATCCACTAGGCGTGACGTGCGATCTTGGCGCATAACTGTGTCACTGCGAAAAATACGGCGGTCGACGTAGGCTTTGTCTACGCCTTCCCTTGTATTTTTCTCGTTCCTTGTTCTGCATCCAAGCTTGCACGTCACTTACTTTACGATAAATAAGGCGGGATTTTCGCGCCTAGCGTCGTCATTTTCGTCGAATGCTTTGCTTGACGTAGGTTTTATCTACGCCGGCGCTCGCATTCTCCTTATTCCTAGCTGTGCATCAAAGCTTGCGCCTCACTTACGTTGCGGTTGGACGCGGGATTTTCGCGCCTAACTTTGTCATATCGTCGAGCACTTCGGTTGATGCAGCTTTTTACTACGCCTGCCCTCGTGCTCTCCTCATTCCTCGTTATGCATCGAAACTTCCGCGTCACTTACGTTTCGATTTGGAGTACGATCTCGGCGCATAGCGTCGTCATTACATCGTGGGAAAACTCACAACTTATGAGTGCCCCTACAAAGGCGGCTTGGATCGCAGCTGCTTCTTACGACGCAGCCGACGCCCTCCCGCATACGCCGGTCTCTATCGCAAGGTGAGGGGGGGGTATTCGCCGTCGCGGAGCTTTTACCCCATAGGGACGGCGTGCTCCGTTCATTTCTTTTAGATGCAATGTCACCGCGCCGCGGTACTGCCCGGCGCATGATCGACCGCCGGGCGGTGCGGCGCAGTACCTTGGTATTTCGTCTAAAGCGCGTACGCCGTTTGCGCAGCGACAAGAATATGCCCACGAACCGGAGAAAACATATCCGCCTCGTTTGCGACGCCGCAAGAAAGATAGCCTGAGCTGCGACCTTGCCGATACGTCATGCCGCCATAAACTTACAGCATGAAAGGAGCCCTCCCATGAACTGCCGTCTCTATCGCATCATTATCCTATGCGTGCTCCTCTCTCTCCTTTTGACCGCCCCGGTTGCCGCGGCGTCCGTGCCGCAGGTCGCGCGGCTCTCTCTCGTCACGGAAAATGCATGGGATCTCGATCAAGATACGATCGATATGCTCGACGACATGGTCGCCGATGCCCTGCATATGCCGTTTGGCGGGCTCATGGGATGGGTGCAGGACGTGGACGAGCACGATTTGTTCGCCGCCTACAATGCCGCTGTGGAGATGAAACGCACGACGAGGGATACCCCTGATTATCCCGCGATCGTTCGTATGGTCGCGGACGTCACGGATGCCGATCTCGCCGTGCTCCCTATCCTCACATATTACGACGAAGAAATCTATCACGGGTGGGATTTCTCCGCGGATGATTACCTCGTCAGCCGCGCAAGCGTGCGACTCCTCGTTTATGACCGCCAAAAAGATGAGCTCGTCGATCGCCGCATCACGCGTACGTTCCGCGACGAATATGCCGTGCGCGGCAGGGCGCATGAGCTCGCCCGCGACGCCATGCGCGCCGTACTTGTGGAGGTTCGGCTCAAGGAGCGCGTCAGGGATCTGCGCGAAGCTGCACGTAGCGGCAGGTACCCGTATTAAATCAATCGGCGATTCCTTATAAAACAGTGGGCGGGAATCCATTTTCCATATCCTATATTTGGGGATTTTGAGGGCTGTAATGTCCGGGATTAAGTCGATAAAAATAAATTCGAATAAATAAATATAAAAAGGAATAAAATATAATAAATAAATCAATAAATATATGATGGACGTTTAGGAGGGGCTGTTATGCGGCACATTCATTTCCTCACGATCTTCTTTGCCGTTCTTATGAGTACATCCGCTGTGCTTGCCGCACCGCTGATCGCAGTCGATCGCGGGGATGGAGTGCTTGTCGAAAAAGAAAGCGGAAAAATCATTGGAAAAATCAACCCGGGCCATCCTACAGGACAGATTATACGCGTCGATGCGGGGAACTATGCGGTCGGCTTTGTCTCATCGCTCCTCTTTGAGCCTGTAGAAAAGAAAGATGTCCCCGTCCCCGCATACAACCGTGACGCAATGGAACGTGTGACGACCTTCCTCACCACGGGGCGTAAAGATCCCTTGCGTCTCTTTATTTCCTGCACAGAGATGAAGGAAGAGTTCTACAATCGTGTTATGCGCGGTGCGGAAACGGAGTACATTGACACGCGGCTGGAGAAGGCTTCGCGGGATGCCGGCAAAACGATGCCCCGGCGTGTCGATTTTCCCACAGTCGGCGACGGGAGCCGGCTTTACACGGTCACGGATATGATGAATGGGATAAAGATGCATACGGATATTCTCTATATCGTCAAGGCTCCCGTGATATGGGCGGTGGAATTTGACTATCCGGAGGATGTGCCGGGACTCGGAGCGCGTGTGCGGGAAGCATTGGAAGACGTCCAGGCCTGGACAACCGGGGAGCCCGGGAAGTAATAATATCGGACGGATAAGGTATTTATATCAGCGTAACCGGAAGTCCCTTGCATACAAAAAGAGACCTGCAGCACATACGTGCAGCAGGTCTCTTTTCTATGCAATTTTACCCATGAACTATATTGATTTACGCAAGCATCGAGCGGAGGAACCAGATCTGCTTTGCGTAGTTCGCGATGTGATCCTCCATGAGGTTCGCGACGCCGAACACATCGTCCTTGTCCGCGAGGGCACGCACTGCGGCAGCCTGGTCACGGAGCGTCTCGAGGTCGGCAAGCGTGATCTCGAGCGCCTTCTTCTGATCGACTTTTCCATCCGGCAGCTCGCTGATACTTGCACGCTCGAGGTAGCCCTTGAGGCTTGCGACCGGCTGCTCGCCGCACATCTTCAGGATCTCGGCGGCCTCGTCGAGGACGTCTGCGAACGAATCGTAGAGCGACTCGAGGTATTCGTGCACCGCCTTGAACTGCGAGCCGACCACGTTCCAGTGGAGGTTGTGCAGCTTGATGTAGCCGACGCCGATGTTGGCGATATAAGCATTGACGGATTTCGTAAGTTCCTTGTTCATAATAAAATCTCCTTTTCCCAATAATAGAATATATGCAGATACATTCATATCTGTTTTCTATCTCGTTACATGTGTCATTATACCCGTCTATCTACTATTTGTCAATAGTAATTATTAAATAGAGAATGATTTTTACTTCGCCGCTATGCGAGGTACGCCCCAAGTCTCTGATGAATGGATGCTGCGGCGGGGGAACACTGCCGGATGGGGTAAATCGTCGGTTTACTGTGCTGTATCTTGCTCGAAATCCGCACTGCAAAGATTCCTTTTGCCATAATTTACGGTTTGCTTCCCATGCGCCTTGCGTGCCGCCCGGGCGTCCGCTGCAGCGATTTTTAAGCCCTGCTTTTTTCGCAAGGTGGATGTCGAGCGGCGATATAAGCCCCGCGCAATACACTGTTTTTCATGTTGACAACGTAATATCACAGGAGTATAATATAACATATCTATTAAGTATGAAATAGGGTCTCTACAAAGGAAAGGGGAACCCCCTCATGAGTGACAAGAAGTACCGTTTCGAAACCCTCCAGGTCCGCGTCGGACAGGAGCAGCCCGATCCAGCGACGGACGCGCGCGCCGTCCCCATCTATCAGACGACCTCCTATGTGTTCCGCAATGCGCAGCACGCGGCGGATCGGTTTGCCCTGCGCGACCCCGGCAACATCTACGGGCGCCTCATGAACCCCACGCAGGATATCTTTGAGAAACGCATCGCGGCGCTTGAGGGCGGTGCGGCGGCGCTCGCCTTTGCCTCGGGGGCGGCGGCGGTCACGGCGACGATCCAGGGGCTCGCTCACGCGGGAGACCATATCGTCTCCCAGCAGACCATCTACGGCGGCTCGTTCAACCTCCTGAAGCACACGGTCAAGGAGTGGGGCATCGACGTCACCTTTGTCGATCCGAAAGGCGGCGCGGCGGCGTATGAGGCGGCGATCCGTCCGAATACGAAATGCGTCTACATCGAGACCGTCGGCAATCCGAACGCCGATCTCGTCGACATCGAGGCGATCGCCGAGATCGCGCACAAAAACGGCATCCCCGTCGTCATCGACAACACGTTCGCGACGCCGTACCTCCTGCGCCCCATCGAGCACGGCGCGGATATCGTTGTGCATTCGGCGACAAAGTTCATCGGCGGACACGGCGCGGCGCTCGGCGGCGTCATCGTCGACAGCGGTAAGTTCGACTGGAAGGCATCGGGGCGGTTCCCTCATATCACCGAGCCGAACGCGAGCTATCACGGTCTCAGCTTTGCCGATGCCCTCGGCGCGGTCGCCTTCATCGTCTACATCCGCGCGCTGCTCCTGCGCGACACGGGCGCAACCATCTCGCCGACCCACGCGTTCCACTTCATCCACGGGCTCGAGACGCTCTCCCTGCGCGTGGAGCGGCACACGCAGAACGCGCTGAAACTCGTCGACTTCCTCAGCAAACACCCGAAGGTCACGAAGGTCAACCACCCTGCGCTGCCCTCGCATCCGGATCATGCCCTCTACGAGCGGTACTTCCCGCACGGCGGCATCTCCATCTTTACCTTTGACATCAAGGGGGGACAAGAGGAGGCGTACCGCTTCATCGATAAACTCGAGCTGTTCTCCATCCTCGCGAACGTCGCGGATGTGAAGTCGCTCGTCATCCACCCCGCGACCACGACGCACTCGCAGATGAGCGCGGAGGAGCTCGCGGCATCCGGCATCAACGCCGGCACCGTGCGGCTCTCCGTCGGCATCGAGCACATCGACGACCTCCTCGCCGACGTCAGCGCGGCGCTCGACGCTGTGTGAGGCATTCGGTTCGCCACTGAATTATGTGAAGTAAATATTTAATCCCCCTGCATTTAATGTAGGGGGAATTTTTATACTTATGATAAATTGAGGTTGTGAATGATATTCATGATTTTTTCAATAAAATATTGTCCCATATATTGATTCTATTGTAAAATGATGATATAATGTCGCCTGAAATTCACAAAACTACACAGACGAACAGGTTCCGTAAGGATTCATAGGGAAGTCGGTGCAAATCCGACACGGTCCCGCCGCTGTATCAAGGAGCGCAGCTGCATATGGTCACTGGGCAATCCCCCGGGAAGACGCAGCCGCGCGATGATTTGGAGTCAGAAGACCTGCCTGTTCAGAAGTCACCGTTACCACCTGCGAGCGACAGGGAGGAGATTCATATACGGCTGTATTGCCGTTCCATTCATATGCTTCTGCCTCTTTTGGCAGAGGCTTTTTTTGTACCGCTCGCCGGGGATACGTTCGGAGAGGAGGAAAACGCGGAATATTAACAAGAACACATGTGCATTTTTTCACATAGTATTGATTGTTCGGGAGGAAGAAAAAACGTGAAATTTGAAAAAAGAGATCGGAGACTTGCGGTACTGGTACTTATGGCGCTGATGGGGGTTAGTGCGTGCGGAACGGCGTCGGCGGAGGAGCAGACAGGAACTACGTTCACTAAGGGACAAATTGACGGGAAACCCGCATATAAATTTTCAAGTGATTTTGCAAAATTCAACGTCTGGGATGGCGCAACAAAGAGCTACACATTTACAAAAGACAGCACGATAAATACGAAATCCATCACAGGAAATAGCGCAGATGTCAATGTCAATGCACCCGGCGTGACGCTTACGCTCAATTCAAAGGAGAACCTTGGCATTCAGAGTTATAAGGGGCGCGGCTATAAGGCGGATCCCAATTACTATAACGGACTTCATGACGTCACGATTACGGCGAAGAAAGTCATTGTCAATGTTGACCGTACCTCACATACAAATGCGGACGATTCCTACGGGATCATCTCCGGCTCTTCCGACGCGAAAACTGTGCGCGTGAACGGCGATGTGGACGTTAATATCTCGAGCAATTTTTTGAAAGCGCCGGACGGCTCCGGCGACCGTGATCCCGCTGTGACCTGCGGCATCGGCACACTGAACCATGGTCATGTTTACATTGACGGAAATGCGAAAATTCGCGTCAAGGTGCCGACACAGCAGAGTCTCGGCAGCCATGGCGAGAACTTCCTCTCCCACTACTATGTCAGCGGTATTTCCGCGATGCTCAATTATGATGGAGATACACAGGGCGGCAATATCACGGTGACGGGTGACGTTGACGTCGAATCCGACGGCAGTGGCGTCCGTGCGGGAACGCGTTCCACGGTAACGATTGGCGGCGGCGGCAGAATCAAAATCAATAAGGAGCATAATCTTCCCCATTTTGCGATCAATGCCGAGGAAGCAACTGTCAATATGAATGTAAAGCTCGACAAGGACGGCAACGTCGTCGGCGCAGGCAGCCGCAAGACGGAGATCTACGGCAACATTGGGCTCATTGACAGAGAGGGAACGGCTACTACATTCGGCAATACGCCGACGCGGATCAATGTGGGACTGACGACCGCCGACTCCATATTTACGGGCATTGTGCTGGATAATTACAAAGAGCAAGGGAAAAACGAGCCGGACAAGAAGGCAATTCGTGAAGCGACGGGGCTTAACCTGTATCTGCAAAACGGTGCGAAATGGGTGAACGAAGAGTGGGGCGCGATGATTCCCACGCGTGCGGGGTTCAGCGGCAGTAAGCTGCGCTCGCTCCATGGCGGTGTGGATGCCGACCATGCGGGCAGGATCTTCCAAAAGGATGCACGCTCCATCACGATCAACCACTATGATGGATTTACCAATGTCTGCTATGACCGCACGGCGCCGGATGCCACGACGCTTGTCGGCGGGGATTTTGTCGTTAAAAATGCCGCCGCAGGCAGCGGTGTCACCCTGCGCACCTCCGGCAACGGGCTCGACACATCGAAATATAAAGAAGCGCTCGAATCGCTCGCACATAAATTCTACTACGAAGGATATAAGAGCGGCGAGAAGAACATCACGGGCAAGGCGGAGATTGCCGAAGGCGCGATTACGCCATGGGCGCGGCGCATGTTGTCCTATGACGACGCAACGGGACAGGCGATGCTCGGCGCAGCGGTTCCGGATGAAAACCGCATCACTTACGGACCAAAAGAAACACTCATCATGAGCAGCGCAAAATCCGCGATGGCAGCGTCTGCAATGGCATTCCGTGCGGAAGCCAACGACCTCATGAAGCGCATGGGTGATCTGCGCCTATCGCCGGAGCAGACGGGGACATGGGTACGTTTTTACCGCGGCAAGACTAGCAGCGATAAGGACAATACGAACTTCCATATGAACTATCATACGGTACAGGTCGGTCATGACCGGCAGGTATCTCCGCAGTGGCGCGTCGGTCTTGCGGCAAGCTATATGAAGGGCAGCGCAGGATTTGCAAACGGCAGCGGTAAGAGCAAAGAGGGAAACCTCGGCATCTACGGCACATGGACGGGAAAAAGCGGCGACTATGTTGATCTCATCGCAAAGGTCGGCAGACTCGGCACGGAATACAGCGTTTATAATACGAGCGGAGACATCGTGCGCGGCGACTGCCATACATGGGCGGAAACGCTCTCTGCGGAGTATGGAAAACGCATCAAGTACAAGGGCGGCGGCTTTATCGAGCCGCAGGCCGAGCTGATCTACACCCATCTGAACGGTGTCGACTATAAGGCAAACCTCAACGGCGCGGCGAACGCCCTCAGTATCCGGCAGGGCGCGATGAACAGTCTCATCGGCCGCATCGGCATCGGCGTCGGGCAGGAGACGGCACGCAGTACGGTGTTCGCAAAGCTCTCGCTCTATCATGAGTTCTCTGGGGACATGAAGACAACGTTCTCGGACAGCGTCAACACCAACCGCGCATCGCAGGAGTTCAAGGATACCTGGGTCGGCGCACAGATCGGCGGG
>NZ_ALJR01000014.1:0-43206 GCF_000287655.1 Selenomonas sp. FOBRC9 | reverse complement strand
TCGCCCTTTGCCATCGCCTTTGCGACCATCTGCGCCATCTCGTAACGCGTGATGTTGCGGTCGCCGCGGAACGTGCCATCGCCGTAGCCCTCAACAACGCCGTCGGCGGCGAGCTGGGTCACAGCGTCGTATGCCCAGTGATCACGAGGTACATCGGAGAACGGGTTTGCAGCAGCGAACGTCGTGCTTGCTGCGCCGACAACAAGAGCCGTTGCCAGTGCGGATACGAGAGTCTTCTTCATGAGAAACTCCTCCTTCTGATCCATAGAATCTGATCGTGTTCCAAAATGATTACAGGTCAGCGGCAGTGTCCTTATTTCCCTATCGCGAACCATTCTCATCCTCTTGGAATGTTTTCATCATAGCACGTGAATTAATAAATTGCAAGCATTTCTATGTAAAAAATTTTATACCAGACTATAATTTTCACCTTATTTTCAGTTGAATGTGACTCTGTGTCCGTCAACAGACAGCAAAAATCCCCCTCCCTAAGGAGGGGGATGGATTTTGCGATATCCGCTCCGACCGGTGCCGGATGCGGGTTAGAACATGAACTGTACGCGGCCGAAAAGCTTCTGCACCTTGTCATTCTGCTGTGCTTCAATGGTCTTGCCGTTGAAGTACTTCGCAGAAAGTACAACGTTCTTGAACGGCGTATAGTTCGTACCGATCTCAAGCCCCTTCGAGCCAATGAGCGCGCCGTCGTCCGTTGCAAAGATTGACGCGCCGCCGAGGTAGCGATACGCTGCGTATGCGCCCCACGAGCCTTTATCCGCAGCATCGGCACCCTTGTACTCATAGCCGAACTGATAGGACTTCTTGTTCTTGCTGCCGTCAATATCGTTGTTGTTGGCATATGCACCGGAGAGCATACTGTTCTTGTCAAAGCGATAGCCAAGGTTCGCCGCCCAGATATTCATCTTATCCTTGCCGTTCTTCGTCACAGCAGTGAAATTGTCCGATCCGAGACGGTAGTACGCGGCACCCGCCATGAGACCGCCCTTGTTGTACTGGAGTTCCGCACCCTGATAGTTCGCGGTATCGCTGCTCCCGAGCTGATTCGTTTTAACGCCGTCATACGCGCCGTCGAGGTTCAGGCGGCCTGCCTGAAGTTTCAGCTTGACATCTCCGCCAAAGCTCGCCTCTGCACCGGAGAACTCTTTATCAAATACAAGGGCACCCGGAGCCGCATAGCCCTCTGCAGAATAGAGCTCCATTTTACCGAGCTTGACGTCGAAGTTGTCATAGGCACCCTCTGCCCATGCGCGCTTGAGTTTGACATTGCTGTCGCTGTTGTTGCCGGACGCGTCGTCTTTCATATTCGTAGAGGCATCAAGACGTGCGTTCACGTGCCAGTGGTCATTGATCTCAGCGGACGGGTCGAGACGGAACAAGAGGTTGTTGTCGTTCTTGCGATCCTGTCCCTCAAGGCGATTGCTGGTGTAGGTATAGCGGAGCTGTCCTCTCCACTGCACCATGTCGGCATTGCGCTCGAGGTTGGAGACACGGACGCCGAGGTTGTTGAGTTCATCGGCGAACTCAGCGGCAAGGCGGTCAACGAGCGCGCGATCCGACGCGGACATATCGCTCTTTGCCATCGCCTTTGCGACCATCTGTGCCATCTCGTAACGGGTGATGTTGCGGTCACCGCGGAATGTACCGTCGCCGTACCCCTCGACAACGCCGTCAGCGGCAAGTTTGGTTACGGCATCGTATGCCCAGTGGTCACGGGGCACATCGGAGAACGGATTGGACGCGGCGAACGTTGTGCTTGCTGCACCGACAACGAGTGCCGCTGCAAGTGCGGATACGAGAGTCTTTTTCATGATAAACTCCTCCTTTTGATCCATAGAATCTGATCGTGTTCCAAAAGGATTGCCGGCCGCGAAAGTGTCCTTGTTTCCTTTTCGCACCTTGTGCTTTCCTCTTGGATTGTCTTTATCATACCCCGTGATGTTTGGAAATACAATGTTAATCGGATTAGATTTTTAGTACTAGGTAATAATTTTTCTGTTATTTTCAAGAGAAGATGCTCACGCCTGTTTTATATGAACAAATGTTTTTCAAACCACAAAAAGTAAAAACCTCCGCCGCACCTTGTATTCTCTAGGTGCAGCAGAGGTTAAAAGCGGATGCGCGCGGTCAGAAGGCAGTGGTTATCCGCGGAGGCATATTAGGTGAACGCACTATCATGCGAGCAGCACAACAGGAGGCATCTTCTACGCAGAAGTTCTGAACTTCGCACTAGTCTTGCAGCATTGCGGCATACTTCGACCGGTCACCGGCAGGAATTTTCAACACGACCATAGCTTTTTCCAAGGTCAGGTTTAGTCCCTCCATGATATTGCGAAGCGCATTTATCTGCCCTTCTTCACGCCCTTCAGCAATTCCCTCTGTGCGCTCTCTTTTCATTTCTTTTTTCAGTTCCAAGAAGAATGACATATACTCTCGCCTCATTTCTTTGGTTGCACACGCATAGATTGAAGGAGGACACGAAGGAAGTCGTAGTTAAGAGCTACGGTCCTTCGCAGTGTCCGACGATATGACACGGCAATGCGCGTCCCCCCCCCCCGCATCCTCCTAAAGCCGTAACCTGAGTGACGCGGAAGTTTCGATGCATAGCTAGGAATTGAGGTGAACGCGAGGAAGGCGTAGCCAAAAACCTACGTCGACGAAGCGTTCGCCGAAAATGACGACGCTAGGCGCGAAAATCCCGCGTCACACTAAAGAAACGGGGGACGGCACACGCACTCCTAGGCTGTTCGTAAATATCTCCACCCGCACGCCGAATACGTCCGCGATCCGTTCCTCTGTGAGGACGTCGGCGGGCGCCCCTGTAGCGACGATCTCACCTTTGCGCATGAGCACGATGTCGTCGGCGTACTGCATGGCGTGCGCCATGTCGTGCAGTACCATGAGGATGGTGATGCCGCTGTCCCGGTTGAGGTTCGTGATGATCTCCATGACGCGCAGCTGATGCGCGACGTCGAGATAGGTGGTCGGCTCGTCGAGCAGGAGCAGGCGCGGCCGCTGACTGAGCGCCATGGCGAGGTAGACGCGCTGCCGCTCGCCGCCCGAGAGGGTATGCACCTCGCGCTCTGCAAAGGCATCAACATGTGCGGTCTCCATCGCCCACGCGACCGCCGCGCGGTCTTCCGCTCCGTCACGCGCCTGAAAAACACTGCGATGAGAGAACCGTCCATAGGAGACGAGCTGCTCTACCGTCAGCCCCTGCGCCGCGCCGCGCTCCTGCGGCAGGATGGCGCGCACGCGTGCGAGTTCTTTTTCCGAGTAGCTCCCCAGCTCTTTGCCGCCCAGCATGATCTCTCCGGTATAGCGTGCGTTCAGCCCCGAGAGGGCGCGCAGGAGCGTCGTTTTCCCCGCGCCGTTGGGGCCGATGATGGCGGTGCGCCGTCCCGGTGCGACGGAGACATTCAGTCCGTGCAGGATCTCTTTGCCCGCGATCCTGACGGAGAGGCTGCGCGCCGTAACCCCCGCGCTCATAGCTGCCTCCGGAGGAGATACAGGAAGAACGGCGCGCCAAGCGCCGCCATGATGATGCCGACAGGCAGCTCCATGGGCGAAAAGAGCAGCCGTGCCACGGTGTCGCTGAGGGTCAGCGTCGTCACGCCGAGCAGCGCCGCCGCAGGCAGGAGGAACCGATAGTCCGAGCCAATCATGAGACGCGCGGCGTGCGGAACGATGAGCCCGACAAAGCCGAGCAGTCCGACGACCGAGACCGCGCTCGCGGCAAGCAGGGCGGCAAGGGCGGTCAGGAGGATGCGCGTGCGCTCCACGGCAAGCCCGATGCCGCGCGCCATATCATCCCCGAGCTGGAGGATGTTCAGACGCTGTGCGGCACAGAGGGTGAGCAGTCCCGCCCCAACGGTATACGGCAGAAGCATGTCGACATGCGGCCATGTGCGCGCGGAGAGCCCGCCGACCATCCACATGAGTGCGCCCTGCACGCGGTCGCTGTAGAGGATCATCATCGCCGAGATGCCCGCGCCGAGGAACGCCGAGACCGCAACGCCCGCGAGGATGATGCGGGTCGGGCGAATCCCGTCCTTCCACGCAAGGATATAGATGAGCGCGGCGGCGATCATCGCCCCCACGAATGCGCCCGGCGTGATGAGCAGCGCCGCCCCCGGCAGGACGAGCATGATAAAGATGCCCGCAAGTCCCGCCCCCGAGGAGATGCCGATGATGTGCGGATCGGCGAGCGGGTTGCGCAGGATCGCCTGCAGGATCGCGCCCGAGAGCGAGAGGTTGATGCCGACGAGCGCGGCGACGATCGTGCGCGGCAGGCGGATGTTCCAGAGGATCTGCGCGTGCGCCGTATCGCGCGTGCCGCCGAGGATGGCAAAGATTTCCTCAAAGGGAATATCCGCCGTCCCCTTTGCCGTCGAGATCAGGATCGAGACTCCCGCGAGCACGGCAAAGAGGACGAGGAGTGCGAGACGCTTCTTCATGGGTAAACGAGATGCGCCATGTAGCGCACTGCCGCGGGGAAATCAATGCCGGGGCTGAAGAGGAAGAGCGCCTGCGGCAGGTAGTACACCTTATTCTCGCGCACGGCGGCGACGCTCTGCCACGCAGGGCTTTCATTGAACATCGCCTCCATCGACGCGCGGATCTCCGCCTCTTCGCCCATGCTCGTGACGAAGATGATGTCGGGGTTCTGCGCGACCAGCGCCTCCATGCTGTAGGGGGCGGCATCGGGGTTCTTGTCGAGCGCCGTCATCCCGCTCGCCGTGTTCTCCCACCCGAGCATGTTCGCGATCGAGCCCGCGATGCTGCCGTCGAGCTGGACGGAAAGCCCCTGTCCCGTGCTGTGGATGATGGTGATGCGCTTCTTCTCGTGCGGGATGCTGTTCTTGACGTCCTCAATATCCGCATCCATCTTTGCGATGAGTTCCGCGCCTTTATCCGGATGGCCTGTAAGCGTGGCAAACGTAGTCAGTGTGCGCTTCACGTCGTCATAGCTCTTCATGTCTATGACGATGCTCTTAATCCCGTTCGCATCGAGCGTGTCGATGAGCTTTTCGTTGATGCCCTTGATGATCATGACGAGATCAGGTTTGAGCGAAATGACCTTTTCCATATCGATCTGATAGACGGGACCGATCTCTGCAGCACTTGCCGCCTCAGCAAGTACCTTCGCCTTCGTCGTGGGGCGCCCGACCACCTCGCCGCCGACGGCATAGAACGGCGCGAGATAGGAGGCGGACGTAACGACGACGCGCTGCGGTTTCTCCGCAAAGGTCACCGTCCGCCCATTATCGTCCGTGATGGTCGCAAATGCGGCGTTTTCCGCCGCCGTTGCCGCCGGTTTCTCGTTCGGTGCGCCGCACGCGGAGAAGAGAAGAGTGGATGCCGCGAGGAATGCGGCTGCGCATTGTTTGAACATGATTTAACTCCTTCGTGTCAAGATAGTGGAAAGGTAGTTCAGTTTCTCATCTGCATGTTCTTCCAGGTTCTCAATGATGCGTTCGTCGTCCAGCCCCGCACGGCTGACGAGCACCGCCTGCTCTGTCATGTTGTTGCGGTGCAGGAGATCGACGATCTCGGGGTAGTTGCGGTAGACCTTCATAATGACGGCGCTGGATGCGGCCTTCATAATCTCCTCGAGCCGCTCCTTCGGCGCGGTCGCCGGGATGATGGCGAGCACGTCGTTGCCCTCGACGATGGGGCGCCCGATGCGGCTGCCGATCGCCGCAAACGCCGGCACCCCCGGGATGGTCACGATGTCGATGTCCTCATGCTCGAGCAGACGGAACACATAGATATAGGTGCTGAAAAACATCGGATCGCCGAGTGTCAGGAACGCGACGTTCTTGCCTGCATTCAGGAGCGCCAGGATTTCCTCCTTGTTCGCCTCCCACGCGTCCGTGTTCTCGGCGAAATCCTTGACCATCGGAAACACCTGATAGACGATCTCTATGTGTTCCTTGAGGTAGGGGCGTGCGATCTCGAGCGCGACGCTCCCCTCCTTCTTCTCCGTCTTGGGCGCGATGAGGACGTCCACCTTCTCGATCGCCTTGATCGCCTTGACCGTTAAAAGTTCCGGATCCCCCGGTCCGACGCCAATGCCAAAAAAAGTTCCGCGCATATATTTCCTTCCTTCCAAACCAATGATGTGCCTGCCGGATGCGCTGCCCCATGGCGCAAAAACACCGGAGGAATCAAAAATCTTCCTCCATATTAGCCGTGAAGCGTTTTTTTGTCAACCTTACGGAAAAGGAGATATGCCGCCATATGGAGTTACAGGGCACGGCGGCGTGAACCGCCTGTCTCCGGTGATACATTACGCCGCATAAAGAGCCACAGGGCGCAGCAGCGCGCCTGCATATTTTCAATATTCCCATGCCATCAAAAAAGGGACTCCGTACTTCGTACGAAATCCCTTAATCAGCAATGTATGCCGAATTACATCAGCATTGCAAGCATCGTGCCCGCTGCAACAGCGGTACCGATAACACCGGCAACGTTCGGTCCCATGGCGTGCATGAGGAGGTAGTTGCCCGGCTTTGCCTTGATGCCGACGATCTGGCTGACGCGCGCCGCCATCGGAACGGCGGAAACGCCCGCGGAGCCGATGAGCGGGTTGATCTTCCAGCCCGTCGCACGGCACATGATCTTGCCGAGCCAGACACCTGCAGCGGTACCGAAGATGAATGCGACAAGACCAAGGAAGATGATCTCAAGCGTCTCTTTGACAAGGAAGCTCTCGGCGCTCATCGTGAGACCTGTGCCGAGTGCAAGGAAGATCGTGACCGTGTTGATCAGCGAGTTCTGCGCCGTGTCGGAGAGACGATCCGTCACACCGCTCTCACGGAAGAGGTTGCCCAGCATGAGCATACCGAGCAGGGCTGCGATAGACGGGAGGAGAAGGCTGATGAAGATCGTCGAAACGATCGGGAACGCAATGCGCTCGAACTTCGTAACTTCGCGTGCCTGCTCCATCACGACTTCGCGCTCTTTCTTGCTCGTGAAGAACTTCATAACGGGCGGCTGAATCAGCGGAACGAGCGCCATGTAGGTGTACGCTGCCACCGCGATCGCGCCGAGCAACTCCGGCGCCATCTTAGAAGCGAGGTAGATGGAGGTCGGGCCGTCCGCACCGCCGATGATCCCGATCGCACCCGCCTGCTGTGCGGTGAAGCCGAGCACCATCGCACCGAGCAGCGCAATGAACACGCCGAACTGCGCGGCAGCGCCCATGAGCAGGCTCGAGGGACGGGCAATCAGCGGACCGAAGTCCGTCATCGCGCCGACGCCAAGGAAGATGAGCGGCGGGAAGATTTCATACTTGATACCGAATCCGATGGCGGACATGACGCCCATCTCATCGTAGAATCCCGTGAGAGGGATGTTTGCGAGAATACAGCCGAATGCGATCGGACTGAGAAGCAGCGGCTCGAAGTCCTTTGCAAATGCGAGATAAAGGAGCACGAGACCAACAATGATCATAATCAGGTTGCCGCCGGTGAACGCCGAAAATCCGCTGCTCTCAGCGATTGCCTGCAGCGAGACAGAAAACGCGCTAAAAAAGTCCATTGTGTCAATACCTCCCCGTCATCACGAGCGCATGCCGCTGACGCGACCAAAGCCCGTCCATGCAGGCTGCTCAGCGGGACGAATCGCCTGAATCTGGTCTGCGCTGCATCCGCACGCACTGACAGCTGCCGCAATGACGGCGACCGTCTCTGCGTTCAGACCGCCGGTCTTAGCAGCGGGCGCAGCCGGAGCGGCGGGAGCCGCACCGCCTACGGGCTGTGCCGCAGGAGGATCCGATTTCTTCTTGGTCGGGTCGATCATGTGCGTGATCTCAATCAGTCCCCATACTGCAGTGAGCACGGCGAAGACGATGACCATGTTGATGAACATGATAACTAGTGGGTCATTGGTTACCGGTTGATGCATAAACTCACCTCATCCTTAGATTTTAGGAACTCTCAGATTTATTTGATAGTTCCTCCTATACATGCTCTCTCCACGGAGCAATATGCTTAATATTATGCTTTATTTCAGACGATTTTACAAGTAGTTTTTTCATTTTTCTTTCATGAAAAATATGCATAATTTTTATGCATAAAAGTTTTAGCTCTTTGTTATGGCGTCAAAAGCAACACGTACCGCCGCGAGAATCGTCTCATAGTCGTGTCCCGGCTGCGCTTCGTAGTATTTTTCGCCGCCGACGAAGAGGCTCGGAACGTAGTAGTACATGCCGGCATACGGCTTCGTGCGCTCGGGCTCGGCGTTCTCGTCAATGTATTCGACAGGGACATCCGCATAGGCGCCGCCCTCCGCCTGCAGCGCCTGTATGGCGCGCCGGGCGTTCGCGCAGTACGGACAGCCCGCCATCTCGATCATGGTTAGTGTTTTCATATGGATACCTCTTTCTGTAATTCGTGTATCGGCACCGTTCGGAGACTGCCTTGCCAAAAAAAGCGGGGCTTAAAAATGGCTGCGGCAGGCATCCGAACGGCACAAAGAAAAAGCGTCTTGCAGACGCGAAAATCCTGCGTCGCTGTGACGCAGAAGTTTCGATGCATAGCGAAGCATTCGACGATATGACAAAGCTAGGCGCCAAGATCGTGCGTCCCAATCATAGCATATTTTTTTATGCTACGACAACAAAAATTCCGCAAACACCTCGTTCCCATATTTCATACCAAGAGGTGTGAGTGCGGTGAACCCGTCCGCGCGTTTCAGCAATCCCTTTTCAATAAGGCGCGGCAGGACTGTGCCGTAGACTTCCTCGAACGGCACGCCCCATGTGCGGTGAAAATCCGTCTCGTCGATGCCCGCAGCGGTGCGCAGGGCGAGGAACGCATACTCCTCCATCGCCGCCGTCCGCGTGCGTTCTCCATCCTCTGCGCGGCGCACATCCTCCCCCGCCATCACCCTGCGGATATAGGCGGCGGTGTCGCGCTCGTTCTCCCAACGGACATTATCGACGTATCCGTGCGCCGCCGCGCCGACGCCGAGATACGGAACGCTTCGCCAGTAACCGAGATTGTGACGGCTCTCAAAGCCTCGCCGCGCAAAATTCGAAATCTCATAGCGCAGATAGCCGCGCGCAGGCAGCTCCGCCATGAGATAGTCGTACATCTCCTCCGCCGTCTCCTCCGGCGGCAGGTCGAGCCGTCCCGCCGCCTGTGCCGCGGCAAAGGGCGTCCCCTCCTCGACGGTCAGCCCGTAGACCGATATGTGTTCGGGCACGAGCGCAATCACAGCGCGGACACTCTCCTGCAGATCGTGCAGCGTCTGCCCCGGCAGTCCGTACATAAGGTCAATGCTGATATTCGTAAAGCCCGCGGCGCGCGCCGCACGAAACGCCGCGCGTGCTTCCTCCGCCGTGTGGATGCGTCCGATGCGCCCGAGGAGCGCGTCGTCAAAGCTCTGCACGCCGAGACTGATGCGGTTCACGTCTGCCGCACGAAGCTGCGCAAAATATTCCTCGTCTACCGTCCCCGGGTTCGCCTCAACGGTCAGCTCTGCGGGCGTTCCTGCCGCCGCGCGCAAGGTCTCAATGAGTCCGACAAGCAGATGCGCGGGCAGAGCGGTCGGCGTGCCGCCGCCGAAGTAAACGGTCGCCGCGTCTCCGAAGCGCGCGAAAAGCGGCGGCGCCGTGCGCAAAATCTCCGCGCGCAGCGCCGCCGCATATTGTTCCTGTTCGCGCGCTGTGTCCCCCCCCATCGACGTGGAAGCAAAGTCACAATACGCGCATTTTTTCACACAATAGGGAATGTAGACGTAGACGCCCCACGCCCTTTTTTTATTCGTCAATTTTCAGCACCGCCATGAACGCTTCCTGCGGGAGCTCGACGCTGCCGACCGCCTTCATGCGCTTCTTGCCCTCTTTTTGCTTTTCGAGGAGTTTGCGCTTGCGCGTGATGTCGCCGCCGTAGCATTTTGCAAGGACGTCCTTGCGGCGGGCGCGCACGTTCTCGCGCGCGATGATCTTGCTCCCGATCGCGGCTTGGATGGGGATCTCGAACATCTGCTGCGGGATGATGCCCTTGAGCTTCACGGCGAGCTGACGCCCGCGCGCCACGGCGCGGTCCCGGTGGACAATGGTCGAGAGCGCGTCTACGGGGTCGCCGTTGAGGAGAATGTCGAGCTTCACGAGACTGCCCGTCCGATAGTCGATGAGTTCGTAGTCGAGCGAGGCATAGCCGCGCGTGGTGGATTTCAGCCGGTCGAAATAGTCGTAAAGGATCTCGTTGAGCGGGATTTCGTAGATGATCATGACGCGCGTCGCGTCGAGGTAGTCCATGGTCTTAAAGATGCCGCGCTTTTCCTGCGAAATCTCCATGACCGCGCCGACGTAGTCCTTCGGCACGATGACAGTCGCCTTGACATACGGCTCCTCAATGTGATCAATCTCGGTCTGCGGCGGCAGGTCTGCGGGGTTGCTGACCTCGCGCATGGTGCCGTCCGTGCGGTAGACGTGGTAGACGACGGACGGCGCGGTCATGATGAGTCCGAGGTTGTACTCGCGCTCAAGCCGCTCCTGTATGACGTCCATGTGCAGGAGTCCGAGAAATCCGCAGCGGAAGCCGAAGCCGAGCGCGATGGAAGTCTCGGGTTCAAAGATGAGTGCGGCATCGTTGAGTTGGAGCTTTTCGAGTGCTTCACGCAGATTGTCATAGTCCTTGCTGTCCTCGGGGTAAAGCCCGCAAAAGACCATCGGCGTCACGCCGCGGTAGCCGGGCAGAGCCTCGGCGGCGGGGCGCTCCGCGCTCGTCACGGTGTCGCCGACGCGCACGTCGCGCACGTCCTTGAGTGCGCCCGCGATGAAGCCGACTTCGCCCGTGCCGAGCGCCCCCGTATCCACGGGCTGCGGACGGAAACACCCGACGTCCGTCACCTCAAAGGTTTTGCCCGTCGCCATGAGCTTTAGCTTCATGCCCTTTTTAATGACGCCCTCTTTCACGCGGACGTTCGCGATGACGCCCTTGTACGAGTCAAAGTAGGAGTCGAAGATGAGCGCGCGCAGGGGCGCGTCCGCGTCGCCCTCGGGCGCGGGGACGTAAGCGACAATGGCGTCGAGGATCTCCTTGATGCCGACGCCGGTCTTTGCCGAGGCGAACACCGCCGTGCTCGTATCGAGCCCGATGGTATCCTCGATCTCATGCGCGACGCGCTCGGGTTCGGCGCTCGGCAGGTCGATTTTGTTGATGACGGGGAGGATTTCGAGGTCGTGTTCGAGTGCGAGATAGACGTTCGCGAGCGTCTGCGCCTCCACGCCCTGCGCCGCGTCCACGACGAGGAGTGCGCCCTCGCACGCAGCAAGGCTGCGCGAGACCTCATAGTTAAAGTCAACGTGCCCCGGCGTGTCGATGAGGTTCAGCTCGTACATCTCGCCGTCGGCGCCGCGGTAGTCGAGCCGGACGGTCTGCGCCTTGATGGTGATGCCGCGCTCCCGCTCAAGCTCCATGCTGTCAAGCACCTGCGCCTCCATCTCGCGCTCGCTGAGCGTGCCCGTGTACTCGATGAGACGGTCGGCGATGGTCGATTTGCCGTGATCAATATGGGCGATGATGGAAAAATTGCGGATATGCGTCCGGTTCATGGAACTCCCCTTCTCCTCTGCGATAGCTTTTCGTGATCGTTTCTTACTATATTATGTAATCACTTGAAAGACGTCCTGCTGTCTGTTTGTGATAAAAATCTCAATCTCCTCGTGCTCGTTCTCAAGTTCCGCGCGCAGATGCCCCGCGAGAACGGAGACGACGGGAAACTCCGTGCCAAAATGCCCGGCATCGATAATGTGCATCCCCTGCTCAACGGCGCGCTGGGCATCGTGGTACTTCACATCCCCCGTGACGTAGACGTCCGCGCCGCGGATCACCGCCTTGTCGATGAACTCCGCGCCCGCGCCGCCGCAGACCGCGACGCGCCGCACGGGACGGTCGGGAACGGCGGCAAGGCGCACATGGGAGACATGGAGCGCATTTTTTACATGGTCGGCAAATTCCTCGATGGAGACGGGCGCGGGCAGTGTGCCGATGCGCCCGAGGCTGTCCACCTCGCCGTCCAATTCTCCTGTCACGACGAACGCGGCGAGTTTTTCGAGTCCGAGGTGCGCCGCGAGAACGTCGTTGACCCCGCCGCGCGTGATGTCGAGATTCGTATGCGCGGCGGCGACGGCGACGTTATGCGTCACGAGTTTCGCGAGGCGCCGCCCGAGCGGGAGGTCGGTGCGCAGATGTTTCATGCCGCGAAAGATCGCGGGATGGTGCGCGACAATCATGTCCGCCCTGCGTTCGATCGCCTCTTCCACGACGGCATCGTCCACGTCGAGCGCGACCATGAGGCGGTGTACTTTCTGCGCAAAACTCCCGACGAGGAGCCCCGGATTGTCCCAGTCCTCGGCAAGGCGGCGCGGCGCGATGCGTTCGAGGGCGTTCATGATGGTTTGACAGCTTAACATATTTTCTCCTTTACAGTGACGCGGGATTTTGGCGCATCGCTGTGTCATTTTGTCGACCGCTTCGTCGACGTAGGTTTCATCTACGCCATCCTCGCGTTCACCTCAATTCCTGGCTATGCATCGAAACTTCCGCGTCACTTAGGTTACGGTGTTAGGCGGCGGGATTTTCGCACATTGCTGTGTCATTTTGTGCAGCGTAGGACGGTATGTTTTCCGTTGAACGGATATGACGTTACATATCATCTTGCTGCGAGCCGCGCGGCATTTGCCGCAGCGATTTTTAAGCCCCGCTTTTTTCGCAAGGCAAATGCCAAGCGGCAATCATCATATGGTTGTCATTTTGTACGGCGTAGGACGGTATGTTTCCCGTTGAACGGATATGACGTTACATATCGTGCGGCGAAGGGGATGCGTTCTCACGCCGCTTAGCACTCCCCGCAGGGGCGGCGCAGTCGCGTTCACGGCATATCTCACGCGCGCGTCGTTTGCGCCGCGGCGTGAAATGTGCCCCTGAGCCGCCCCTTAAAACTACATCACACCGTTTTCAAAATCCCTTCAAGCGCCTCGATTCGCTCCAGCACCGCGCTATATGCGGCGCTCGTACGTGCCAACGCCCCTCGCTCCATGCCGGATGCCGCGCGGCTCAGCTTTTCGATCTTCTCCGTGACAAACGCTCTGAGCAGCGGATCGCGGCGCGCGAGGAGTTTTTCCCCCACATGTAGGAACACGTCCGCGGGCATCGCCGCGTGCCCCCGCTCGGCGCGGATCACCTCGTAGATGCGCCCGCCCGCGCGTGCCAGCGTCTCGTCCGCTGTATGCCACCCGTTCTCATAGAGCCACGCGCGGAGCTTTGCCCCCGCATTCATCGGCTGGAGGACGAGCGCCTTTACATGCGCGAGCACATCGGGACTTTGCGCCAAAATCTGCACGATGAGCGCGCCGCCCATCCCCGCAATCACGACCGCCTCCGCCTCGCCAGGCACGAGCACCGAAAGCCCGTCGCCCTGCCGCACGGCGATGCGGTCAGCGAGCACGCGCGCCTCCACCGTCCGCCGCGCCGCCGCACACGCACCCGCGCTCAGATCGCCGACGACCGCACGCGGCGCATGTCCTTCCTTGACCAATGCCGCCGCAAGATAGGCATGATCCCCGCCAATATCCGCAAACGACATCCCCGCGGGAACGAACGCCGCAATCGCCGCAAGACGCGCATCCAGTTGCATCATAGCCCCTCAAAATATAACAACAGATAAAAAAGAAAGGGTGTAACGCTGCGTTACACCCTCGCATATACAAATGGCTCCTCGAACAGGACTCGAACCTGTGACATTCTGATTAACAGTCAGACGCTCTACCGACTGAGCTATCGAGGAATGTGTCAGACGCGCTTATTATAAAGGCAACGCGCCGTCCTGTCAAGGAAAATTATAGGGAAGCCCCTTTACTTCACCCTGGCGCCGTCGAGCGCGCTGCGGACACTCTTTTGCGCGCGGCACAGCTTCTCCATCTCCTCCTCCGGCAGGCGCACCTCAAAGGAGCGCACAACGCCCTCCCGCGTGAGCATCCGCGGAATGGAAAGAGCAATATCGTTCATGCCGTACTCGCCCTTCATCGCGGCGGCGCACGGCAGGATCGTGTGCTCGTTGAAGAGGATCGCCTTGATGAAGCGGCAG
This sequence comes from Selenomonas sp. FOBRC9, assembly GCF_000287655.1. Classification (NCBI taxonomy): domain Bacteria; kingdom Bacillati; phylum Bacillota; class Negativicutes; order Selenomonadales; family Selenomonadaceae; genus Selenomonas; species Selenomonas sp. FOBRC9. The sequence goes on along the minus strand of NZ_ALJR01000014.1, from coordinate 29,088 downwards.
ACGACCATCGCGATGCCCGTATTCGTATAACCCTTGAGATTGATGACGTCGTACGCGGTCTGAATCAATCCCTTTTCGACGTCCTCGCGGCACAGTTTTTCCTTTGCGTGGAAATACTCGTCGAGATGATCGATGCCAAAGCCCGCGCAGTTGACGGTCGACCACGCGACAAAGGCATCGTTGCCGTGTTCGCCGAGGACATAGCCGTGGATGTTCTTCGGATCCATGTCGTAGTGTTCGGCGAGGATATAGCGGAACCGATAGGTCTCGAGCATCGTGCCCGTGCCGAGAATCTTTTCGCGCGGATAGTCGAACTCGGTCGAAACGACATAGGTCGCCACATCGAGCGGATTCGTGACCATGATGACCATGGCTTCCTTCGTCTGCTTTGTGATCTCGCTGAAGATGGAGCGCATGATCTTCGTGTTCGTGCTTGCGAGCTTCAGCCGATCGGGCGTCTGCCCCGGCAGGATGGACGGCCCCGCCGTGATGACGATGAACGCCGCGTCTTTGCAGTCCTCATAGCTGCCCGGATGAATCTTGATATTCGTGCTGTAGGGCGAGGACATCGCATGACTCGTGTCGAGTGCCTCACCGCGCGCACGATCCATGTCGAGATCGATGAGCGCAATCTCGGATGCGAGCTGAAAATCCGCAATCTTGTTGAGCACGGCGGAGCCGACATTGCTCGTCCCGATGATGACGATCTTCCCCTGATTGACTGCCATAAAATTACCCCCTTAAAAAATAATAAAACCCGACCGCACACAGTTTTGTGGAGTCGGGTGTCGTAAACGAAATATCAATGGTAAAAAGCATCGCGCAGCATTTCTTTTCGGCAGACGCCGCAGGATCCCCTGCATAGTCATCGTAGCACCTTGCTGCGCGCTTGTCAACGGCTTTTTATTCTAAGAAATCCCGCAGTACTTTACTGCGGCTCGGATGACGCAGCTTGCGCAGCGCCTTCGCCTCGATCTGACGGATGCGCTCGCGCGTGACGCCGAAACTCTGTCCGACCTCTTCAAGCGTGCGCGATCGCCCGTCCTCGAGTCCGAAGCGCAGGCGAAGGACATTCTTTTCACGGTCGGTGAGCGTTTCGAGCACCTCTTCGAGCTGCTCTCTGAGGAGCATAAACGAGGCGGCTTCGGCGGGCGCGGGCGCTGCCTCATCCTCGATGAAGTCGCCGAGGTGGGAGTCCTCCTCCTCACCGATCGGCGTCTCGAGGGAGACGGGTTCCTGTGCGATCTTCATGATCTCATGGACACGGGCGACACTGATGCCCATCTCCTTTGCGATTTCCTCGGGGCGCGGGTCGCGTCCAAGCTCCTGCAGGAGCTGCCGCGAGATGCGTACGAGCTTGTTGATGGTCTCGACCATGTGGACGGGGATGCGGATCGTACGCGCCTGATCCGCGATGGCACGCGTGATCGCCTGCCGGATCCACCAGGTCGCATAGGTGCTGAACTTATATCCCTTGCTGTAGTCGAATTTCTCGACTGCCTTAAGGAGACCGAGATTCCCTTCCTGAATGAGGTCAAGAAAGAGCATCCCGCGCCCGACGTAGCGTTTTGCAATGCTGACGACGAGCCGCAAATTTGCCTCCTCAAGGCGATGGCGCGCCTCCTCGTCCCCCGCCTCCATGAGCTGCGCGAGCTCAACTTCCTCCTCCGCCGTGAGGAGGGGAACATGCCCGATTTCCTTGAGGTACATGCGGACGGGGTCGTCGAGGCTGACGCCCTCGGGAATGGAGAGGTCGATCTCGACCTCTTCTTCTTTTTCAGCCGGCTCTTCAGGTGCGGGTTCATCCGCCGCCGAGGCCTCGTCTACGATGTCGACACCCTCGTCGGTGAACCGCTGGTACATATCGTCCATTTCGTCGGGGGACATATCCTGTTTTTGGAGTGCGTCGATCAACTCGCCGTATGTCAGCGAGCCGCCGTTCTTTTTGCCCTTTGCAAGCAGGCGTTCAATGATTTCGGTGCTCGGCGCCTTTTTTTGCTCCGTCCCCTCTGCCATAACGCTGTCCTCCTACCGTAAATTGGTTCCGTGTAAAATCGCTCTATTGCCGATCCAATGTCAAAATTCAAAATTTCCCTGCAGTTTTCGCAGACGCACAGGATGGCGCAGTTTGCGCAGCGCCTTTGCCTCGATCTGGCGAATACGCTCACGCGTGACGCCGAAGCTCTGTCCGACCTCCTCAAGAGTACGGGAGCGTCCGTCCTCGAGACCGAAGCGCAGACGCAGCACCTCCGCTTCCCGCGGAGCAAGCGTCTTTAATACCTCAGAGATCTGCTCTTTCAGCAGCATCATCGACGCCGCGTCTGCAGGATCGAGCGCCGCTTCGTCCTCGATAAAATCGCCGAGATGGGAATCCTCCTCCTCGCCGACCGGCGTCTCGAGAGACACGGGTTCCTGTGCGATCTTCATGATTTCGCGTACGCGCACGACGCTGAGCCCCATTTCCTTGGCGATCTCCTCCGCTGTCGCGTCGCGCCCGAGTTCCTGCAGCAAGCTGCGCGAAACACGCACGAGTTTATTGATGGTCTCGACCATATGCACGGGGATGCGGATCGTCCGCGCCTGATCGGCAAGCGCACGCGTGATTGCCTGACGGATCCACCATGTCGCATAGGTGCTGAATTTATAGCCTTTGCTGTAGTCGAATTTCTCGACTGCTTTGAGGAGGCCCAAATTCCCCTCCTGGATGAGATCGAGAAAGAGCATCCCGCGCCCGACGTAACGCTTTGCAATGCTCACGACGAGACGCAGATTCGCCTCCTCGAGCCAGTGCCGCGCACTCGCGTCGCCCGCCTCCATGCGCCGCGCGAGCTCGACTTCCTCCTCCGCAGTGAGAAGCGGCACGCGCCCGATCTCCTTGAGGTACATGCGGACGGGATCGTCGAGCGCAACGCCCTCAGGGACGGAGAGATCGATCTCGACCGCTTCCTCCTGCTCCATATCTGCATCGTCCGCCGCGAGACTCTTGGCATCCTCCGCCGCCATTGCTTCCATATCCGTATCGTCGACAATCTCGACGCCGAACTCCTGGAAGCGCCCGTACAAATCATCCATCTCATCGGGGGACATATCGCTTTTTTCCAATTCTTCGATGAGTTCGCTGAACGTCAGTGTACCGCCGTTCTCTTTGCCTCTCTTGAGCAGTTCGTCAATCCGCCCGATAACGCGGTCTTCTTCCTGCACGCGCTGTGCTGCTGCCTGCATTTTGTCCCCTCCTTTCGGTTCTCTCTTGCCGTATGATCAGCGTATATTGTCTATCGTCTATGTGCCCGGATTCCTAAAGGGCGGAAAGTTCGTCTTGTATCTTCTTCACTTCGTTTAATTCGTCAATGTATGCCTGTTTTCCTTCTTGCATCATTTCTTCCGCGCGCCTCGTATGCAGGGCGAGCCGCGCCGTCAGATGCATCCGGTGAAATGTCCGGAGGGCGTCTTGAAAACTTTCTTCGGATCGTCCCTCCTCAACGAGTGCGCGTGAAATCGCCGCGCCCGCCGCCGCAGGGAGTCCCGCGATAAAATCCGCATCGAGCGCGCCGCCCGCCGCCGTATGCTCCGCCGCCGCCCGCAGAATATCTCCGAAAAAGGCATCGGGAAATTCCGTCAGCGGGACTGCAGCATCGATCTCCGCGAGCGTCGTCACATCCCGCCAGACGGCGGCAAGCAGTTCACGCCCCGCGCGCTCCGCCGCAGTGCCGCGCTCGCGCCGCACGGGACGCTGCGGGACTGCGCCGCTCTGCGCCCGCGGCGCCGGCTCCTCCGTACCGCCGTGCATCCGGAACCGACGCAGGGCATCTCCGATCACGCCCTCGTCGAGAAAGAGTTCCGCCGCCGTGCGGCGCACATAGGCGGAGCGCGTTACATCATCAAGCTCTGCGAGCACGGGCAGCATCTCCCGGAGTGCCGCGCGCTGTCCCTCCGCCCCCGGCGCCATCCGGGCGGCGATGTGGCGCAGCCGGTACTCGGGCACAGGCAGCGCCGCGTCGATGAGCGCGCGGAACGCATCGGCACCGTGTGTGCGGATATATTCGTCGGGATCCTTGCCGTCCGGGAGCAGCAGGACGCGCAGCTCCGCCGCACGTCCGCGCACCGCGGCGAGCGCACGCAGCGTCGCCTCCTGCCCCGCCGCATCGCTGTCATAGCAGAACACAATGCGCGGCGCGCGGCGCAGGAGGAGCGCCGCATGATCCTCCGTGAACGCCGTGCCAAGCGTCGCAACGACGTTCGCCACGCCCGCCTCGGCGACCGCGATGGCGTCCATGTACCCCTCGACCACAACGGCATAGCCCTCATGCGCGATGGCACGGTGCGCGCGGTCGAGTCCAAAGAGAAGCTTCCGCTTGTTAAACACGGGGGTCTCCGCCGTGTTCAGATATTTCGGCGTCCCGTCCCCGAGCACGCGCCCGCCAAACCCGACGATGCGCCCGCGCTCGTCCGCGATCGGGATCATCACGCGATTGCGAAACCTGTCGTAGATGCCGCCGCTGCGCTCGCGTGCGGAGCAAAGCCCCGCCTCAAGGAGCAATTTTTCCGAGATGCCGCGCTTTTGAAAGGCGTCGGCGAGCTTTGACCACGCGCCGGGCGCAAAGCCGATGCCCCAGCGCGCGATCGTCTCCTCCGTCATGCCGCGCCCTGCGAGATACGCTTTGCCCGGCGCACCGTAACGCGTCATCGTAAGGCAGTTGTGGAAGAAATCGCGCGCGAGCGCATTCACGCGGCGCAGATCATCGAGCGCGCGCAGACGTGCCTCTTCGCGTGCGTCGCGTTTTCGCTCGGGGACAGGGATACCCAGCTGCTCCGCCTGCCGTTTGATCGCCTCGAACGGCGTGATGTGCTCCATGAGCGATATGAACTTGAATGCGTCGCCCCCCGCGTGACAGCCGAAGCAGTAGAAAAATCCCTCGGCGGGCACGACGGAGAACGACGGCGTCTTTTCGCTGTGGAACGGGCAGCAGCCCCAGTAACGTCCACCCTTGCGCCGGAGCGGCACATAGCTCTGCACGACGGCGAGGATGTCGGTCGCTGCGCGCACCTGCTGCACGAACGCCTCCATCCTCGGGTCTTTCATGCGGTACTCCTCTATATTGGCTGTATACTCATCTCGCCGACGGGCGGCACAAAGATCTCGTGAAAGAGCGCGACTGCATAGCTGTCCGTCAGCCCCGCCACATAGTCGACGACGCTCTGCTCTTTACCCCAGCGCTCGGCGCGCACAATGAAGGCGCGCGGAAGCGCATCAAAATGCTCCATAAAATGTGTCACCAGCGCCCGCAGGACAAATCCCGCCTGTTCGCGCTCGTGGGCAAGCGTTTTGGAGTGATAGATGCGCTCAAACATAAAGCTGCGGAACAGATCCATCACACGCTGCATCTCCTCCGACAGCCCCGCGTCGCCGCGCTGCTCGGAGGTCACAATCATATCCGATACCATGCGCGTGATCATCGCGGACGTATCCGCGCCAAAGCACTCGATCACCTCGCGCGGCAGGTCGCTCGCATGGAGGAGTCCCGCGCGCAGACTGTCGTCATAGTCGTGGCAGAGGTAGGCAATGCGGTCGGCGATGCGCACGATGCGTCCCTCGAACGTCGACGGCATCCCCTTTCCCGTATGGTTGAGGATGCCGTCGCGCACCGCGCCGGTCAGGTTCAGGCCGCGCCCGCCGCGCTCCAAGATCTCGACCATGCGCAGGCTCTGCTCGTTGTGGGCAAAATGCCCGATGATCTCCGCCATCACCGCCTCGCCCGCATGACCAAAAGGCGTATGCCCCACATCATGCCCGAGCGCGATCGCCTCCGTCAGATCCTCGTTGAGCCTGAGCCCTCGCGCAATCGTGCGTGAGATCTGCGCCACCTCGAGGCTGTGCGTCATGCGCGTACGGTAATGATCCCCTGCGACGATGTAGACCTGCGTCTTGTGCTTGAGCCGACGAAACGATTTGGAATGCAGGATGCGGTCACGGTCGCGTTGGAACTTCGTGCGGAACGGACACTCCTCCATCGCGTGGCTGCGCTTTGCATCACGGCTGCGCGCCGCCAGCGGCGAGAGAAGTTCGTCCTCCTGCGCCTCAAGACGCTCCCGGACGGTCACGGCGTCACCTACTTAATCACCATGACGGGAATCTTCGATTCCTCAATGACCTTTTGGCTGACGCTGCCGATAAAGACCCCTTTGAGGAGACCGAGCCCGCGGCTGCCCATGATGATGATGTCGCTGTGCTCCTCCTCCGCAACGGCGAGGATGGTCTTAGCGATATTACCCGTCTTGACGTGCTTGCGTGCGGCGCGTCCCGCGGGAATCTTCTCCCAGATGCGGTCAAATACGATATGGCTCGGAATATCCTTGTTGATGTTGCTCGCAACGTAGACGAAATCAAGCTCTGCATCGCATTTCTCCGCAAAGAACAGCGCCTCGTCAACCGCTTTGCATCCGCTTACGGAGCCGTCCACGGGCACGAGGATCTTTTTGATCTCGCTCATCATAATCCCTCCTAATCGTTTCTTCATCTGCATTGATAAATAGGGTTTATCAGTATATTTCGATGATTAGGGCGTGAAATCCTCTCTCCTCGAAAAAAAACTGTACTTAAATCAAACCGTGCTCGGCAAAGCTGTAATATCCCTCGCTTCCGAGCACAATGTGGTCGACCACAGGGATCGAAAGCAGCCGCCCCGCTTCCACGAGAATACGCGTGATGCGGTGATCCTCGGCGCTCGGCATCGGATCGCCGCTCGGGTGGTTATGCACGAGGATAACGCGTGCGGCGGCGCATCGGATCGCGGGAACGAACACTTCGCGCGGGTGGACAAGCGTCCGTGTGAGCGTCCCTCTTGATACTTCCGCCTCCATGATGATGTCGTTCTTCGACGTCAGCGGGAGCACGAGAAAATGCTCGTGAATCTCCGTACGATACCGCGGCAGGAGGAGATCGGCAACAACCTGCGCCTCGTCCACGCGGATGCGCGCGCCTGCACGCCGCTGCGCCCTGCTGCCGAGCTCGAGCGCGGCGAGCACCGTCGCCGCCTTGGCTAGACCGAGCCCGTCGATGCGCGCAAGCTCCTGCGCGGGCATGTAAAGCAGCGCCGATATGCGCTGCTCAGGCAGCTCGCTGATGATGCGGCGCGCCATGTCGAGCACATTCTCACCCCGCCGCCCCGTCCGAAAGAGGATCGCCAGCAGCTCCGCATCGGTGAGCTCTTGCGCTCCCTTTTCGATCAGCCGCTCACGCGGCATTTCTCCCGCCGGGAGCTCACGCATCTGCATGATCGTCATAGAGGCTGATGCCCGCCTCCCGCGCCAGCGCCGCAACATTTTGCAGCGGCAGGCCGACCACATTGGAATACGATCCGTGAATCTCCTCGATATACATTGCCGCCCGTCCCTGGATCGCATAGCCGCCCGCCTTGCCCATCGGCTCGCCCGATCTGACATAGCGTTCGATCTCCGCGGGGGGCATCGGTGCGAACTGCACTATGGTCTTCATCACATCCGTATACGCGCGCCCGCGATAGACCCACGCCACGCCCGTATAGACCTCATGCCGCCGCCCCGCGAGAAGCCCGATGACGCGGCGCGCATCGGCGAGATCGTGCGGTTTGCCGAACGCACGGCCGTCCACAACGACCGCCGTGTCCGCACCGAGCACCGCGTGCTCCGGATACTCAGCCGCAACCGCGCGCGCCTTCGCGAGCGCATTGCGCACAACCGCCTCATGCGGCACGGCCTCCTCCAGCGACTCCTCGGCACCGCTCGTCACAGCGGCAAAGTCAGCCCCGATTTGAAGCAGCAGATCCCGCCTGCGCGGCGAAGCAGATGCAAGAATAAACATGAGCCCCTCCTGAACTCTGAAAAAAATAAAGCCGCCGAAATTCGGCAGCTTCGCAAATTTCTATATTTTCTATTCGCCTTCCGGAATATTTTTCCTGCAAGGAAGTTCGTCCCTTTTTTTACAGAAGATATCGCAGATAGACGTATACGGTCGAGAGCACGATTGTCAGCAGCATCAGCGGGAAACCGATCTTAAAGTAACGCACGAACGAGATGCGCACGCCGCGCTCGGACGCCATGCCCGCGACAATGAGGTTTGCCGACGCGCCGACGAGCGTACCGTTGCCGCCGAGACATGCGCCGAGGGCGAGCGACCACCAGAGCGGCTCGAGATGCTCGATGCCCATCGCGCCCATGCCTTGAATGAGCGGAATCATCGTCGCCACAAACGGAATGTTGTCCAGCACGGAGGAAACGATCGCGCTCATCCAGAGGATCAACATCGACGTCGCCGTGAGATCGCCGCCCGTCGCCGCCACCGCGTGCTCGGCAAGCTCTGCGATGATGCCCGTCTCAATCAGACCGCCGACTGCGATGAACAGCCCGATGAAGAAGAATATCGTCGGCCACTCCACGGCATGCATCGCCTTTTCGACGAGCTGCTCGCTCCCGCCCGCGAGCAGGAGGAGGAGGAATCCGCCCGTGAGCGCGATCAGAGAGGACTCGATGTGCGTGAAGGAGTGCGTGAAAAATCCGAGGATCGTCAGCCCGAGCACGAAGAGCGCGCGTTTGAGGAGGGCGTGATCGCGGATCGCCGTCTTTTCGTCCATGCGCATGAGTTTTTCCCGGCGCTCCGGCGTCGTCACAAGATCTTTATGATAGATGCGCTCCATGATAAAGAGTACGGCGAGCATACAGATGACTGCAATCGGCGCGAGGTGCTCGATGAACATGACGAACGTCAGCTCCTTCACCGCACTGCCGATCATGATGTTCGGCGGGTCGCCGATGAGCGTCGCCGTGCCGCCGATGTTCGACGCGATGATCTGCGTCAGGAGGTATGGCATCGGATCGAGCCGCAGGATGCTCGTGATGCTGAACGTCACCGGCACCATGAGAAGTACCGTCGTCACATTGTCGAGGAACGCCGAGAACAGCGCCGTGATGAGACAGAGATAGACGAGGATGCGGCGCGGCTCCGCCTTTGCCGACTTTGCCGCCTTGATCGCCACGTAATCAAAGAGCCCCGTCTCCTTCGTCACGCCGACGAGCACCATCATGCCGACGAGCAGTCCGAGCGTCTCAAAGTCCACATGATGCAGCGCCGTCTCCTGCGAGAGAATGCCGAGCAGCATCATGAGCACCGCGCCGATCATTGCCGCGACCGTTCGGTGAATCTTCTCCGAGACGATCACCATATACATGACGACGAAAATAATGCCTGCAATTGTTGCCATCAAAACGCCTCCTTTGGCAGGGGGTGTGATATGCACGGAACCGGCGGTATATCGCCCGAACCTGCATGCGACTTCGTTCATTTTATCACATGGAAAGAAAGTATGACAAGTTTTTTATAATGTACAATTTGCTCATTCGTATTTTGCAGGCAAGCAAAAAGCGCTCCCACGACGGCATCTGCCGCACATAAGAGCGCATTCTCTCTTTTTCTCTATCCGGTAGTTCGTCGAGCCGCAGCTCACTTCGTCTTCTTCGCATCGGCATGGTTCAGCTCGACCGCATACGGATCGCCGAAGATCGCGCGCGACGCCGCCTTGTGGATGTCCTCGTCCAGCGAGTCCAGCGAACGCGCAAGATTTTCGATGTCGACCCGATACGCCTCGCTGTCCATACGATCCAGACGGCGAATCTGCTCCCGATACGAAAAATGCTCCGCGCGCATGTTCTCGAAGAGCGCGTCGTCCTTCGCAGGAGACACCGCCGCAGCACGCACCATCGCATAGATCGGAATCTGTTTTGCCGGATCGTCGAGCACCGACGCAAGTGATAATACCGACATCACTGCCACCTCATTTCCTTATGAGTATGTGTGAAGGGCGTCCGCCCTTCGGATGAGACACTTCCCTTGTCTCCCATGTATTATAAAGTGTTTCTCCGTTCTTGAACATAGTTCATTTTTCCTATTTTTTTGTATTTCGGCATTTTCTCCTGAAATTTTTATGAAAATATTTTTATTAGGGTATTGATTTTCATTCTCTTAAGTGCTATAGTATCTATAGGCTTTCGTTAGAGATCGTGTCCTGCGGATAGGATGCGGTTTTCCAAAGCTCTCCTAAAATATAATACACAGCAAAAATAACCCGCATCTGCTCATTGCGGGTTATTTTTGTGGCGTGACGCGCGATCTTGGCGCCTAGCGTCGTCATTTTCGGCGAACGCTTCGTCGACGCAGGTTTTTTACTACGCCTTCCTCGCGTTCACCTCGATTCCTAGCTATGCATCCAAGCTTGCGCGTCACGCCTCGCACGTCATCGGTTCGTCGAAAACTTTAAGGTTCAGTGCGTAAGTAAACGGACGCACGGTTCTGTTTTCCCTAAGCACGCCGCTTGGCATCGCCTTCATGCGCGCGGTAATCGTGTTCTCGGACTTATCGAGCATCCGCATGAGTTCCTTTTTACTGACGCCCGCACCGGAGAAGATCGTTGCTTGGAGCAATACATCGTACAGCTCCTTGAGCGTACGGTCGACCTCTAATTTTTGGATGCGGCTATAATAAACGTCATAGCGGCCTTTCTTTTCTCTCAGATTTTTTCCGTACCGCTGACGGCGGCATTCACAAATTCGAGCGTTCCCAATATAAACGGCGTGAGGTCGCCGCAGTTGATCGAGGCGTTTGTCATGGCGAAGAGGTCGTAATACCTCTTTTTATTTTGCTTAAGCAGGATAGAAAGCCGCAGTGCCACCGTCGGATGCAGTGTGCGCGCGAGCATGTACGAGGTAATGAAGCGTGACATGCGCCCGTTGCCGTCATAAAACGGATGAATATAGCCGAACAGATAGTGAAACACGGCGATCCGGACGAGTGCGGGCATCGACGCGTCATGCAGTATGAGGAGCGCCGCATCCATCGCATGTATGATTTGGGGTTCCGGATAGATACCGCGGTGGATCACCTTCTGCGTACCCGTGATAATGTCCACGCTTTCTTTGCGAAAGAGCATACCGTCCGGGAGGTTCTTCGGATCGCTGCGCCCAATTTCTTCGGCGAGGAAGGAATCGAATAGAACGCGCATATCACGGCTGTTTTCCATCGCAATATGCGCCCCGTCTATGATGCGCGCATATTTATCGACGATACCGCCGAGACGCATCCGCACGCGCGCGGCATCTCCGGCAGTAAGCGCGCTGCGGATCTCTCTGCGCGTACTTCGAACTCCCTCAATATCGTTGCTTGCCTTGATTTCATCAACAAGGCAGTCGTGAAGATATTGATCAATCCCCGCCTGAGGAATGTTCAGCAGCGTTTTTTGCAGAGCGGCGAAATCGATCATAATACGCTCCTGCCGGAGCGACATATCTTCACAGTAACAGAAAAAGCCGTCGTAACCGTTCGAGCGATTGTACTCTTTGATACGAATCCCGAGATGCTTTGTAAACGGACTGCCACAGCGCGCGCGATAGACTTCCTCCCATACCGCGGGACTTTTACGATAAAGACGAAAAAGGCTCTCGTAGGACATTTTTACCTCCTTTCCAAAATTTTGATACCTCAAAAAACACGATTTTTGAGGTGTCCGACAATTCAAACCTCAAAAAACGCAATTTTTGAGGTTTGGGGGGAGGGTACGAAAATCCCGCGCCCTATTGCCGTAACCTGAGTGACGCAGAAGTTTCGATGCATAGCTAGGCATGAGGAGAACCCAAGCGCCGGCGTAGTTAAAAGCTACGTCAAGCGCAGGATTCGACGAATAACGACGCTAGGCGCGAAAATCCCGCGTCACGCCTGAGCCTTGGGGATGCGGCAGTCCATCCCCTTAATATGCCCAAACAACCACCGCGCCAGGAAATCCAATATCTTCAACAGTTCTTCCTGCTGGTTCTCGTCGATGGCATCGAGATCGAGGCTGTCGACTTTTTGTATGAAGCGGAGGTGCTGATACCGCTCACTGAAGCGCTTGTCGTAGTTGATCTTCTCCATGTACGCTTCTTCGTTCGCAAAATGCGTCGCGGCGTAGTCGCGCAGCTCGCCGAGCAGGGCGACGATTTGGTCGTACTTATCCTCGGCAGCGCTCTCCATGACGAGCTCGTAGCATTCGTTTGTGAGGTCAAAGAGTTTTTGATGCTCGGCGTCAATCTCGTCAATCCCGGTCAGATAGTCTTTCGTAAATTCGTATTTCATCTTTCGTTTCTCTCCTTTTTCGCAATTAGTCCCAGCCCTGCAATGCCCAGTAACGCTCGGCGCCGTCGACGAATGCGTAAAAGCCGTTGTCCGAGCGGTCACTTGTTTCAATTTGAACGAGTTTCCAATGCCCCGTGTCCTGCTTCTCCAGCACGAGCCGGACATTGCCCTCGGGCATCAGGCGTCCGTAAGTACTCTCATCCCCCCGAACGCTGCACAGATAGACGGCGTGCGCTTCGTCCGCGGCAGTCAGCGCGATCGATGCGGCGGTATAATGCGCGGCAAACACGCGCATCTCGTCCGCGCCCCAGCGTGCGGCGCCGTCTTCACGCGTGACGGGGACGCGTTTCTCATCGAAATAATAGTCCAGCATGGCGCGCGCCGACGCGACATCGCGTGTGCGCCGCTCCGCCATATAGCGTGTCATAAAGGCGGCGTCGTGGCGGAAAAACCAATCGTCCGGGTACCGCTCGTGCAGTGCGTCAATATGCGCGGCAAGGAGTTCCGACGCGTTCTCGTGCATCCCGTAAAGAACGCGCTCCACGTCGACGTACTCTGCAAAACCCGCGGCGTCCTTTTTCTCGATCGCCGCACGAATCTGCATCAGTGCATATTCGTGTGTGTGCTCCTTCCAATAGCTCTTCGCGCAGACAAAACCGCCCACGGCAATCACCACGAGCAGGAGTGCCGCACACAGATATTGTTTCTTCATAAAGTCCTTCCGGAGGACACGCCGTTATTTGCCGTCCTCCGCTGCGGCGGCTGCCTTTCCCCGCTGCGCATGATGCAGCGCCTCATAACTTGCCCACTCGAAGTGCTCGCGCAGATAGAGATCAACCTGCTCGCCGATGTATTTTTTCCCCATGAGATCGGGATGCAGTCCGTCCGTTGTGTACGCCTCCTCGAGCTGCCCGTTCGCATCGGAGAGCGCGGTCGCGACGTCGATGCAGTATTCCTGCTGCATGACCCAGTTGTTGATGTAGTCGCGGTGTGCCCACCAGTCGGACGGCGGCGCCATGATGTCCATGCGCGCGCGCATGAGCGCGGGGCGAATGGGGGGTGCGGTGAGAAAAATCGGCGTGATGCCGTGCGCCGCGCACCGGTCGCGCAGGGCGGCGAGATTGCGGACGCTCTCCGCACCGTAGACACCCGATCGATAGTCGTTCACCCCTGCCATGATGATGAGCACATGCGGGGCAAAGGGGAGCACATCGCTGTCAAACCGTGCAAGGAGATCGGCAGTCGTGTCGCCGCTTCTGCCGAGATTTTTCACCGGCACGGCGCAGTAGGTCTCCCAGTCATATAGTGTATAGGACGGCGGCAGGGTAATCGCGCCGCCGCCGTGCGTGATGCTGTCGCCGAGGGCGGCAATCGGCGTGTTGCCCGCAACGTCAAAGGAGCCCTCCTCCGACCAGTCCGAGAGCGGCGCGCCCGCAGCTGTCACGCCGCGTACGCGGTAAACGTAATGCCCCGGCGTGCGGTAGGCGCGATCGTCGTAGACGTCATATTCCCCCGCGCGCAGTGTGCTCACATGGACGCTCCGCGCGCCGTCCCGCCGCTCAACCTCCACCTCGTGATGCTGCATCCCGGGCAGGGGGATCCACGAGTACACCGGGTAGAGCGGTGCGTATGCCATCGCATCAAACTCTGTGGTTAGAAGCGGCGCGGTCGGATTCTTCTCCTCCTGCGAGAGTGCACGCGGCTCGCTCTCACGCCCGATCGGCGTGCCGTCGTAGGAGAGCGGCTGCACCGTCCAGTACAGCTCCGCCGCATCGCCATACGCCGCAAGAGGTACGGCAACGCCCGTCGTATAGACGCGGCTGAGCAGAGCGACCTCTTTCATCCCCGCGCTCGGACTGCCGCGCAGGATGCGCACAGCGTAGCGGACTGCCCCCGCAAAGGGCTTCCAGTGCAGCCGCACGGATGTTATTTTTTTCTCCGCCACAGGATTCACCTGCGCTGCTCCGCGCGGCACCTGCCTTGCCGCGGCGTCTGTATGCACTGCGCCGCATAAAACAAGAACGGCAAGGAGCAGATAGGTGCCCCGCCGCAGTATCTCAAATCGCATTTAGTCCTCTTCCACATATTTGATATACTCTGCGCCAATCGCTTCTTTCGCGGCGGCAACGGTCGGCGCCATGAGGGCGCGCCCCTCCTCGTGCGTGGGGGCGGCGGCGGTCACGCGCACGAGCACGCCGTCCTCCTTCGCATAAGTCGCAACGGTCGGGTTCGCTCCGTCCACGAGTGCGCCGAGCCGGTCGGCGACAGGCGACTCTCCGACGAGCAATCCCTTTTCCGCCATTGTGAAGAGTTTGATATTCATGGATACGAATACCTTGTCGCTCTTTGACCGGAGAAAAACGCTGCACGCCTCATCGAACATCGGGATCATCTCTTTCGGCGGTCCCGGGAGCATGATGCACGCGCGCCCATCCTTCTCGATGATGACGCCGGGGGCGGTGCCGTTGTTGTTCTGGAGGACGATCGCCCCTGCGGGAACAGTTGCCTGCTTGCGCATACTCTCCGTGAGCGGGACGCCCCGACGCGCGGCGCGCTCCTCGAGACGGCGCAGCGCCTCCGCATCCTCGGTCGGGGTGCAGCCGAAATAAGAGAGCAGCATCTCCTTCGTCAGGTCGTCCTTCGTGGGGCCGAGTCCGCCCGTCGTGATCACACAGTCACAGCGCGTAAAAGCCACGTCAAGAGCGGCGCGCAGACGCTCCGGATTGTCCCCGACAACCGTCTGATAGTATGCATCAAGCCCCAAATGAGCAAGCCGCCGCGCGATGTGGCACGCATTCGTATTCACGATGCTGCCCATGAGGAGCTCCGTCCCCACACTGACGATTTCAACGACCATATCGTTCCCTCCGTGCATTTTAATTCCACGTTATTTTACTATATCGGGCGCAGGGATACAAGAGGGACAGGACGTTAGAAACGGGCTGCTGCACACATTTGTGCAGCAGCCCTTTTTTAAGGGATTCCCTATCCCTCGAGCTTAATGAGTCCCGGCTGCTCGATGTGCCACTTGTCATTTTTCTGCGAGAAGAGCGCGGGCATATCGACCGTGAGCTTCTCGTAAATCTTGCCGTCCTCGTAGCGTGCTGCGAAGGTCTCCTTCATGCCCCCTTCGTCGTGCATATGCTTATCGTACGGGAACATGGGGCTCGGCACGACGGCAAAATCCCCCGGCTGCCCCGGGATGCCATATGCCCAGAACGTCGCCTCGCCGATATCCTCAACCGTCTCGAATTTCGGCATATTCTTGCCGTCCTCCACCGCCGCGTGATCGCTGCACACAAGCAGATGCAGCCCGTATTTGGCAATCAGCGGCAGGCAGAGCTCCGTGCCGCGCTCGGCGGAAAATGTCTCACGCAGCGCGTGATAGTCGTCGAGAAATTCCTGCCAAATCGGCTTGCTCTCAAGGAGCGCATCGAGATCGATCTCCTCCTCCGGCTCCGGGTCGGGGGCGGGCGGCGGGGCAGGCTCCGGTTCGGGTTCCGGCTCCGGTGCGAGCGCCGCAGGAGGACGCTCCTTCAATTCCGCAACGTCCGTATCAATCTGCGCGATGCGTGCGCCAAGGCTTTCAATTTCATCTCTGAGCGACTGCACCTTTGCCGCGGTTTCCGAATCCTTTTGCACGGACGCCTGTATCTCCGCCGAAAGGCGCTCTGCCTCCGTGCGCAGCCACGAGACATGTCCCTCAATCGTATCCACCGTGCCGCCCGTCTGCCGCCACGCGTAGTATGTCGCGACGGAGGCGATCCCAACACTCGCCACGACAAGGACAAACGACAGTATCGTCATCACATCCGCCATGACGGGGTGAATGAACCCAACCGCCTGCACAGCGCTTGATGCTGCCTCAGTCTCCATAGATGTTCCCCTTCCCGATTCCCTCATATCTCTCATATGTGATCAGCCGCAGCAGGACACTACGGCAAAATGCACAAAATACTTGGTATATATTTCGCCGGCCTCCTTGAAAAATCCTCCACAGATGAGACACAAAAAAGAGCCGCTCCACGCGAAGCGACTCTTTTCCCTATGTGCGTCTATGGCTTAGAGTGCGCCGGCAAGGGCAGCGCCGAGGTTCTTGCACCCCTCCATACCCTCGTCATCCGGCTCGTTCTCTACAATGAACGTATCGACGAGTTTTGCGCCGGCATCCGTCGTGCGCTCTTTCCACGTCTCCATCCAAGCGCCTGCGCCCCAGCCCCACGAGCCGAAGAGCACGACCGGCTTGCCGGAGAGCTTTCCGCTGTCGACGGCGCCTGCAAAGAACGGCTCAAACGAACCTTCCTCGAGCTCCTCGGCACCCATCGAGGGGCATCCGAGCGCGAGACCGTCAAAGCCGTCAATCTGGTCGACGGAGAAGCTGTCCACCTCGAAGAGCTCAACCTCCGCGCCTGCACCTTCGATACCTGCGCGAACGCCCTCCGCCATCTTTTCCGTGTTGCCCGTGCCCGACCAGTACACAACCGCTGCTTTTGCCATGTGAAATCCTCCTCAAAAGAACTGCGAAGCGCGATGCGCTCCTGCTAAACCGCCTGCACCAGCTCTGCGAGCGGACGTCCCGCCTCGAGCCGCGTACAGAACTCCTGCGTGCAGGCAGAGTACCGCTCAAAGAGCGCACGCGCCTCTGCCTCGTTCGTGTAGACCTTCCAATATCCGCTGTAAAGAAAATCCTGTCCCCGCCGCGCAATAAAAGCCTGCACATCCTCCGGCGGATAGCCGAGGAACAGCCCCACCTCCGGCGGCAGCGTCTTGCGCACACGCATCCGCAGGCGCAGGAACTCCAGTCGGTCTTCCATGCTGTCCGTATCGCGGTAGCCCGCGCCCGCAAGGATCTCCTTTGCCCCGGGTGCGGCGAGCGCACGCTCCGCCAGCTCCGCCCGGTAAAAGAGAATGAGGACGTACTCCGTCCCCTCCGCAACGCGGAACGTCGAGATACCTTTGCAGGAAAAACAGGGCTCATAAGAGGCGAGCAGCCCCTCAAAATCCTCAAACCGGCTCTTTTGGAACGACAAGAGACTCCCTGACGTCAGCCCTGCGAGCAGGGGTGCGGCATGATAGCCAAGCAAATGCTCAAAGTCCGGGCAGCGCACGAATATCTCCCCCTTTTGCTAAATGTGCACAGTAAAGCGGCGCACATCAATAAAATCCCAGTCTCTCGCTATTATAGCCGAAGTGATTCTCATTAGCAATAGGTCAATTCGTCACAGGAGTATCCGAATATTGGTCCTCTCCTATTATAGCGAAGTTTTTTTACCATGACAACAGGTCGCAGTATAATCTTTTCCTATGTGAAACGAAAGAATCCTCACATGATATTGTATAAAAGCCTATCGTTTCAGTTCCTTCAACGCTTCTTCTACGTCCGTATAACGCACTACCGCAGGGTCATTAACAATTTGTTCCGCCTCATACAACGCGTCTATCGTATCCTTATTGGGCTCCTCCTCACACTTCTGATTCCTGCTCGAACCCGCCGCATAGGGAAGGAGCGGGTCCGTGAGCTCGAACTCGTAGGTCTCGCGGTCGACGCGCCCGAGAATCTTGTCGTTGTCGTAGAGCCTGAGGAGGAAGTCCGCCATCTGCTCCGCCGTGTGATAGGTGCCGAACCGCGCGTTGTAGTCGTAGGTCTCCACGTCGTTGGCGACCTTGCCGAACTCGGTTGCGGTCGCCGCGGGCGCGAGTACCTTCGCGCGCAGCTTTGCGCCCGATGCGATGAGTTCCTGTGCCAGCCCCTCTGTGAACGCGCTCACATAGAACTTCGTCGCGCAGTAGGTGACCGCCGTCGGCACGATCGTATAGCCGCCGCAGGAGGAGATGTTGATGAGCTGCGCGCCCGCCGCATCGCGGTAGTCGTGCACAAAGAGGGTCGAGAGAATCGTCAGCGCCTCGATGTTGAGCCGCAGAATGGATTCGATTTTTGTGAGATTCTGCTCCGCGACGCTCCCGTAGCTGCCGAATCCCGCATTGTTCACCCACGTCTCGATCCCATAGGCGCGCAGCTCGTCATAGAGCCGGTGCGCGTTCTCCGGTACGGACAGATCCGCCGTCTTGACGACGACTTCTACGCCGGGATGCGCCGCCATGATCTCGTCGCGCAGGCTGGCGAGCTGCGTCTCGCGCCGCGCGGTGACGATGAGGTTCTTGCCGCGTGCCGCGAACGCCTTTGCCGCCGCATAGCCGATGCCGGAACTCGCGCCCGTAATGACCGTATATTTTTTATCGCTCATTTGAAAAACCTCCTTTGCTTCATTTTTATCATATACCTTGGCGTTTGCTTCATGTCAAGTTTTTTCATGCGCCGATGCCCGCAGCTTCAGGAGCGTGCAGTGCGAATGTCGGCGGGGCGGTGCGGACGGGCGCGCCGCAGTCCGCCCAGCCAAGTGCCGCGCGCGCGGCGTCGATGTCCTCGATGATCTTTGCCGCGAGTGCCTTCGGGTCGGTGTTGACGGTCATGACCGCACCGAGCGTCTCCGCCGTGTCGCGCTTAAGAAAGTTCTCGACGTTGGTTGATCCCTGTACGGGCGGTTCGACACAGTGATAGGAGTTGATGCCGAACAGGCGGAACGCGAGCGATGCGTCGAGCCCCTTTTCGTTCGCCCACTCGGGGCTGGTGAACGCATACGGCATGTCCTTGATATCGATGCCCGCAGCGGCTGCCGTCGCGCCGAGGATGGTCGATGCGCGCGTGTTGTCCACGCACTCGCCCATGTGCCAGACGGGCGGCTGATCGGCGCCGAGGAAGGCACGCAGTCCCGCACCCGTCTTGTCGAGCGCTGTGAGGCTGCAATAGCCGAGTTTCAGCAGGGGGAAGGACGCGCATCCGTTGGTAAAGATGAGGATGTCGTTTTTGATGAGCGCCTCGGCGATGTCCACAATGGCGCGCTCGTAGACGACGCGCGGGTTGTTGCACCCGACCATGTTGACGATGCCGCGAATCTGCCCCGATTTGAGCGCGTCTGCGATCGCGCCGAAGCCCCGGTACCGCGCCCCTACGGACTCCGCGCTGAACCCGATCTCCGCCGTCACCTCGTACGCGGGGATAAAGACGGGTACGTCGCGCCGTGCGGCAAAACTCTCGATGGCGCGCGTGACGATCTTCTTCGCAATGTTCTCGGTCTCGCCGATGTTCGAATGGTAATGGTCATAGGCATAGTGCTCCGCGCCCGGCAGGCGTGCGGCATCGCTCGTCGTGACGACCGTGGTCTTAAAGCAGCGCGCGACATCCATAATCGACGGGAATACGTCCTGCACGTCCGCAACCCAGAGATCTAGCGCGCCCGTGCCGAGGACAAGCTCCGCGCCGACCGCGTTCGAGAGCGGAATGACGCCCTCGTAGCGGTACATCGCCGCAAGGCAGGAGCAGCAGATGCCGTAGAACTGTATGCCCTCCGCGCCGTGCTCCTTCGCGAGTGCAGTCATCTCCGCGGAGCGTCCGATACGGACGATCTCGCTGACGAGCGTCGGCAGATGCCCGTGGACGGCGATGTTGACCCAGCCCTTTTTGAGCGCGCCGACGTTGACCTTCGAGGTGGCGCGGTGTCCGACGCCAAAGAGCGCGTCCGTCGCAATGTTTGCTGCGACGACGCCCGTATAGCAAAACGCGAGCCCGCAGCGCAGGAACTGTTTCATAACGCTCTCCCAGTCGCCGTCCGTGCCGCAGCCCGTGCGGTGAAAGGCGTCGAACACCTCATTGTACGCGCTGATGGGGAGGATGTCGAGCTTCTTCCAAACCTTTTTCCGCTCGGCGGGCGCGAGCGCGGCGATGGAGCGGTACTCCTCGGGGAGCGCGCGCGAAAGATCTGCGAGGAGGACGTCGGCGAGTTTGCCCGCGAGCCGCTTTGTGCTCTGTCCGCGCGTCGTGATGCCAAAGGCATGGGCGACCTCGCGGATGCGCTTGGCGCCAAGCAGCGGCAGTTTCAGTTTCCCCTCGGCGGCAAATTTCAGCGAGAGGAGCACCTCGCGCGCATGTGCGCCGTGCTGTGCGACGCCGCCCGCCGCGCTGCGCAGGAGGTTGCGCGCGACGATGAGGTCGGCATCCGCGCCGCAGATGCCGCGCGGGCTCTTCGGCGTGATCTTGCAGGGCCCCATGTTGCAGTTCTTGCAGCAGACACCCGCCATGCCGAACGCGCACTGCGGCTGCTGCTTGTCGAACCGATCGAACGCCGTGTCGCAGCCGATCTGCTCCATGTAGAGCAGCATCTCGCGCACCGCGGGGTCGGGCGTCTGCTCGAGCACCTGCTGACGCGACGGGAACGTCTTGCGGTACGCCGAGATCGCCTGCATGTAGTCGTTCACGCCGCCGTGCGTATGCGGATGCGCCGCGTCATGCGTGTGTGCGTGCCACTTGTCCTGCACGTGCTCATGATCATGCGGATGATCATGATCGTGCGTGTGGTCATGTCCGTGATCGTGCGCATGGGTGTGGTCATGCCCATGCGTGTGGATGTGCTCATGTCCTGCTTCTCGTGTCGCAGCCATCGTCATCTCTCCTAACATTTTCAAACATATAGTTTTACTATGTATCATGCACTTTATAACATATATGTTTTTCTGTCAACTGTGTTGACAAAGAAAATAACGGTTCTCAATGTACACCTTGCCAAAGTATTTGCGCTCTGCTAGAATACAAACGGAAGCAACGGTGAACCGATGGGAGGCAATCATGGTACGGAAGAACTACGCACAGTGCGTGCGCACGGCGTTTGCCGCGCTGCTCTTCGGACTGCTCGCAGTGACGAGCGGCTGTTTCAGCGGCGACGTGAACCTCGTCGTCAACGACGACGGCAGCGCGGATCTGAAGACGACGCTCGTCAGCGTGCCGATGCTCGCGGAGATCGTAGAGCAGAGCAAGGCGGCGGCGGTGGAGAAAAATCCGGATGCGCAGGTGACGCCCGTGACGAAGGACAACAATATGTCGGGCTACGAGATCTCGGAGCATTACGCGACACTCGATAAGCTCTCCGACGTGGACTTTTTCGCCGCACACGAGGGGAAAAACGTGGGGATTACGGCGGCAAAGTCGTTTTTCTACGACGACTGGAATTTTGATCTCATCTTCAGCGGGACGGAGAGCGGCGGCGGCGCGGGTGCGTTCGCGAGCAACATCACGTTCACCTATGAGATGACGCTGCCGGTCACGCCGACCTCCTCGAACGCCGACCGCATTTCCGATGACGGCAAGACGCTGACGTGGAACCTCGGCAAGACGCTCACCACGGGCGAATCTACAAAGATCGAGGTCGCGTTCCGCATGTGGCACAAGCCCGCCCTCATCGGCACCGCCGCCCTCCTCTTTCTCCTCGTCGCCGGCACGGCATACGCCGTCCTGCGCCGGAAGAAATCGCCGGCGGATACGGCAGACGGCGCATCACAAAACGCATGAGAACGCAAAAAGAGCCGGAGTGAGATTGTGTAAAATACAGTCTCGCTCCGGCTTTTTTATTGCCGTCATCCCCTCTTGGAGATACGCGCGCATTATTTGCAAGAGGGCACGGCACGCCGTGCCCCTACAAGGCGCGCATATGTCGATAGTTTTCCCACGATGTAATGACAGGGCGATGCGCAAAAATCGCACGCCAAACCGTAACCTGAGTGATGCGGAAGTTTCGATGCATAGTTAGGAACTCCAGTGAACGCGAGGAAGGCGCCCTCTTTACGAAATCCGATCAACCCATGCCGCCCCCGTAGGGGCACGGCGTGCCGTGCCCTCAAACGATTTAGGGCGGCGTAACGTATCGCGCCGTACGAATAACGACGCTAGGCACAAAAGCCCGCGTCACTCAAACCTCCGTGTGATACCAACTTCATGCACGAACAGAACTAACGTCTATGATGGCGCACAGTTCATATTCTATCAACATTATCTGCTTGTAAAAAAATCCCCCGCCGATGCATCGCATCGCCGGGGGGGGGCAGGTGTTACCGCGCTTCGTTTTTCAGAATGCCGCTTGCCTGCGGCGCGCGTCGGAAGGACTTCATGTCTTTGAGCGGCAAGGGGTTCTTTCGGCTCTGTCCCACTTGCCTGATGTCCGTCTCCGCATGTACTGCGTTCTCCGTGCTGTAAAATGGAACCGTCGCCGACGAAGCCCCTTTCACGTCACCGGTTTTCCCCTTCCCAATGACCGTCTGTGCATGTGCCACTCCCCTCACCCCTTTCATGCATCATATGCGCATATCATAGCACACAAATGCCGCTATGGCAAATCATTTGTTTCAAAACGACGATTTTCCTCCATAATTAAAAAACAAGCGCTGTCGCCGGTCGGATGCGCCTGTTTTCATATTTATTCGCGATTTTTTCTCTTTTTCCGCAGATTCTGTATCACAAGTATCGCGGCAAAGAGAACAAGTCCGATCATATCGGTCGTACTGCCGGGCTTGATCATCAGCAGCCCCGCCATGACGAGCAGAACGCGCTCATAAAGCTTGCAGTCGTCCGCAAGGAATCCGCAAAGTGCGGAGCTGACGGCGATCATGCCGACGAGCGCGGTGAGCGTCGCCGTGACGAGTGCGAACGGCGTCGCATCCACCATGAGAATGACGGGTGAGAGCACGAAGATGTACGGGATGATAAACGCCGCGACTGCGAGTTTCGACGCGTGGACGCCTGTTTTCAGAGGATTGCCGCCGCTGATCCCCGCGCCTGCATAAGCAGCAAGTGCGACGGGCGGCGTGACGTCCGCAATGATACCGAAGTAGAACACAAACATGTGTGCGGCGAGGATTGGCACGCCCATCTGCACGAGCGCGGGCGCGGCGATGGTCGAGGTAATGACGTAGTTCGCCGTCGTCGGCACGCCCATGCCGAGCACGATGGCGGTGATCATCGTGAAGAACATCGCGGGGAGCAGCATCCCGCCCGCCGCATCAATGAGCCCCGAGGCGAGGCGCAGCCCGACGCCCGTCTTGGTCACAACACCGATGATGATGCCTGCCGCTGCGCACGCGATGAGGACACCGAGGACAGCCTTTGCCCCGCGCTCGAGGCCATAGACAATCTCCATCGGCTTCATCCGTGTGGAACTCCGCAGCATGGCGCAGATGATGGAGAGCACGATCGCGACGAGCGCCGCGCGCATCGGCGTATAGCCGGAGACGAGGAGGTAGACGATGACGACGAGGGGAATAGCGAGGTGTCCGCGCTCCTTGAGCAGGGTCAAGGGATTCGGCAGCTCGCTGCGCGGGATTCCCTTGAGGTTTTTGCGCTTTGCTTCAAAGTGGACGCCGAGCCAAACGCCTGTGAAATAGAGGAGTGCGGGGATCGCCGCCGCCTTGACCACCTCAATGTAGGGTACGCCGACGAACTCCGCCATGAGGAACGCCGCCGCCCCCATGACGGGCGGCATGAGCTGTCCGCCCGTGGAGGCAGCCGCCTCGACAGCGCCCGCGAAGTTCGCATCGTAGCCGAGTTTTTTCATCATCGGAATCGTGAGCGAGCCCGTCCCGACGACGTTGGCGACCGAGCTGCCGGAGACCGTTCCCATAAGACCGCTCGAGAGGACGGCCACTTTCGCGGGGCCGCCGCTCGCCCAGCCCGCGACGGCATTGGCAAGGTCGATGAAGAATTTCCCCAGCCCCGTACTCTCAAGGTACGCACCGAAGAGGATGAACAGGAAGATGAACGTAGAGGAGACGCCGAGCGGGATGCCGAAGATCCCCTCCGTCGTGAAGTAGAGATGCCCGACGAGCTGTTCGAGCGTCAGCCCGCGATGTGCGAGGACGCCCGGCATATAGGGACCGAGGAACGCATATGCGAGGAAGAGGAGGACGACCGTGACCATCGGCAGCCCCACAACGCGACGCGCCGCCTCGATGACAAGCAAGATCCCAAGCACGCCGACGACTGTATCCACCCCCGAGACAGAGCCCGCACGCGTTACGAGTTCGCGGTACTGGATGACGATGTACGCGGGTGCCGCCGCACCAAGGACGGCAAAGAGGACATCGATCGGGTGAAAGAACGCATCGCGCGTCCATTTTCTCCGGAATGGATAGAGCAGATACGCGAGCGCAAGTCCAAAACCGAGATGCACCGCGCGCTGGAGCTGTGCGTCGAGTACGCCGAACGTCGCCGTATAGAGCTGGAATACGGAGAACGTGATCGCAATCGCGGCGATGATCTTCTTCGGAATCCCTTCGTAATGCACGGTATCCGACTCGCGGTCGTATTTTTTCAGGATCTCATCCGTGTTCACTGTATTCTTATCGTTCATACGGCATCATTCACTTCCTTTGTGTATTTTTTAGCGCAGCAAATAATCATGAAATCACGGGATACCAGACGCCCCTGTTATCGGTGCGCATGGAGAGCTGCATTTACCCACGATGTAAGGCGCGCGTTGATTGATCAAGGGCACGGGCACGGCACGCCGTGCCCCTACCATACGCGCGTATTTGGTAATCTCCCCCACGATGAAAGAACTCCTATAAGTGCCAAAATCCCGTGTCACGATCCATGCCGCCCCCGTAGGGGCACGGCGTGCCGTGCCCTGTAACGATATACGGCGGCGTAACGTGTCATTGTGACACAGCTAGGCGCCAAAATCCCGCGTCACACCTAAATCATGCTGCATCTGCTCCGAGATTAAAATATCCCCCGATACAGCGGCGCGACAAACAGGTCTACCTTCGTCCCCGGCGCATACATTTCATAGAGCGGAATCTCGCGCCCCGCCGCCTCGATGCGCAGCTGCGTCCCGACACCCGTTCGGAGACTCAGTGACGGGTAGTCGCGCTCCATATCGAGGACAAAATAGTCGCCTTCGCGGCGAAACTGCCCCTCCTCGGGGAGGAAGGGCAGCCCGACGCCGTGTGATTGATAGCGCGTCCCCGTCAGGTGAAAATGCCCGTCCGCGTGTACCGTCAGGAATTCCTCGACAGGCGTTTTCTGTACCGAATGGATGAACCGGATCGTGAGCGGTACCTCATCCTTCACCTGTGCCGTGAGCACCTCCCGATGCCCGTCCACCTCCATGAGGAGTGCGGGCGCCGAAAGGATGTCAAACGCGACCAGCCCCGCCGCAGCAAGGAGCGCGATCAGATAGGCTCTCATTTACTCGCCGAAATACTTCTCCGCGCCCGCGTTCATTGGGAGCGACATGCCCGCTTTTGCAGTTTCTTTCGTAATCTGCTTGCCGACGGCGTGCGCGCCCTGCAGGCGGTCGAGATGGGTGAAGATCGCTTTCGTGATGTCGTACCCCATCGCCGCATCGACCGAGGGTCCCGCCACGAGCATCGCCATCACGGAGACGCTCGGCACCGCCTCGTCAAAGCCCGCGTATGTCCCTGCAGGGATGACGGTCTTGGTATAGAACGGATACTTGGCGATGAGCCCGTCCGCAACGTTCTCCTCCACGGGGAGCAGGCGCACCGGGTTCTGCGAAGCGATGTCCTGCACCGACGCCGTCGGGTAGCCGGCCGTCAGGACGGCAACATCCACGTTGCCGTCCTTGAGTGCGCTCGCGCCCTCAGCAAACGAGAGAAACTGCTCGTCGATGTCATCATAGGTGATGCCGTATGCCGCGAGGATCTGGCGCGCGTTCGCCTCAACGCCCGAACCCGCCGCACCGACCGCGACGCGCTTGCCCTTCAGCTCGCTGAGACTCTTGATACCGGACGATTGGAGCGTCACGAACTGGCAGGTCTCAGGGTAAAGGGATGCAATCCCCTGCAGCCCCTCCACCTTTTTCCCCTCGAACATCTCCGTGCCGTTCACGGCGTAAAAGGTGATGTCGTTCTGCACTGTCGCGAGATCGATGGACTTATCTCGCAGCATATTGATGTTCGCGACAGATGCGCCCGTGCTCTGCGCACTCGCATTCATGCCCGGGATCTCCTTGTTCAGTATCTCGGCGATCGCGCCCCCGATGGGGTAGTACGTCCCCGCCGTTCCGCCCGTGCCGATGTTGAGGAACTTCTTTTCTCCGCCGGCGGAGTCCCCGCCGCCGCAGCCGACGAGCAGCGCCGTGGAGAGTGCGGCAATCGCACCCGCCGCAAGGATTTTCTTTACGGTAGAAATGTTCATGGTCTCTTCCTCCTGTACGCAATACCAACATCATCGAAAGTCCCGCTCCCCGCGCGGAATAATGTGGATATTCTAACACAAAGCGTCCCATGCCCGCAAGACAAGGAACGCTTAGTATACAAATATACATGAAGTACGTTTAATTTTTCACAAAATCCGTGGACGTACCATCCGCTTTTGCGCGGGCAATGAGTTCCTTCAGCCGCACGATGTTCTTTTTATGCAGATCCATGGCAAAGCGGATGCGCTTCTTCTCCTCCTCGGTGAACTCCGGCTTTTGGTACGCTTCGCTGATGCGCACGAGCCGCGCCTCCACGTCGCGCAGCTCGTCCTCCATCGGACGCACGTGCATGAGCGCAAGACCGTAGACGGCGCGCATCTGCTCCTCGATGTAGGCGGCATAGCCCGGCTCTCCGGAGGTATGCTCGAGCCACTGTGCGACATGATAGATGATGTCGTACGGCGACTCGCCGCCGTGGATCATGCCCGCGATCTCCATCTTGACCTGCTGTTCACCGCCGTGCGGGAGTTTGCGCGCGGGCTCCGTGTCCGCCATCAGATGATCTTCTCTCCGTGATAGCGTTCGCCGCCGATCTCGGGATAGACGCCGTACTCGACCGACCACTCGCATTTATATTTCAGCGCCTGCGCGTGGATCGTTGCGATGCGATCCATGTTCTCACGCACGATCTTGCCCGGCACGCCCGCCACGAGCGAGTTCGGTGGGATCACCGCGTTCTCCTTGACGACCGCGCCCGCAGCGATGATCGAGCCGCGCCCGATCTTTGCGCCCGTCAGCACCGTCGCGCCCATGCCGATGAGGACGTGATCCTCGATCTCACAGCCGTGGATGCACGCGCAGTGTCCGACCGTCACATAGTCGCCGATGATGCAGGGCTTGTTGTCCGCCACATGCAGGCAGGTCAGATCTTGAATATTGGAGCACTCTCCGACCGAGATATAGTCCACATCGCCGCGCGCCACGACCCCCGGCCAGAGACTCGCGTATTTTGCAAGGCGCACATCGCCCGAGAGAAAAACCTGCGGGGCGACGAACGCCTCTTCGTCAATCTGCGGCGTGATGCCGTGAAAGCTTGGAAATTGATCACCTTTGAATGTATACATAGCAGTTCCCTTCCATAATAATAATCTGTCGCTACCCGCGCATACTGAAAAATTCCTTAACCTGCGCCGTGTGGTAGTACCGCTGCGCCGCCATGAGAATCTCAGCGGGCGTGGGTGCGGGACGCAGTGCAGGGGCATTTTCGCTGTGCGGATATTTTTTGCGCTTTTTGTCGAGCTCCTTCTTTGCCGCGTCGAGCGGCGTGTCGGGCAGCTCCTTGTACGCCTTCGAGTTCGAATACTCCATCCACTCGCGCTGATAGGCGCGCAGTTGATAGACGTGCTCCGTATCGAGCGGCGTGAGCTTTGTCCCCGTCAGCGCGGAGCGGCGCAGCTCATCCTTTTCCGCAGGCGTGAGCGCGCGGTGTCCGCCAAACGCCTGTGTCGCCTGCGGCATTTCCTCGCGCGGGGATTCCTCCGTGCCCGGCGCATCCGTGTCCGCACGCTGCGCCGCGGCATCCGGCGCGGCATCCTTGCCGATCGCGTCGCCCGCGATCGCGGCGTTCATCTCCGCGCTGCTCGGCTCTGCCGGCATATCCAGAGCGGCGGCTTCTCCGCCCGTATCCGGCACGCCGTCAGCTCCTGCGGTAGACGCAACAGATGTCCCCGCCGCAGCTGCACCGCCTCCGCCGCCCTGCACCGCACTCCGGAGACTCGGTGCCTCTGCACCGCCCGTCGCGCGCATCTCCGCGAGCACCGCGATGTTCGCAAGCGTGACTGCACGCAGTGCCTCCTCCTTCGTCTTGGCACGCTTTAAGGCGCGGGCGAGTTCCTCGCGGCGTTCCTCAATACGCGATACCTTCTCATAGAGATCGGGATCGTGATCCCTCAGGTACTCCTTATCCGCGCCCGAGAGCTTTTGCCCCTGCCGCAGCTTCTGCCGGATGCGCATAGAGCGCAGCTCATCGCTCTCCTGCACCTGTGGGAGGAGCGCGGCGGACTGCGTTTTCTTCATGTCCTGCGGCATCCCGAGCGCCTGCGCCAAACTCTGTCCCGTACGCAGACGGTAGTTCATATCACGCCGCAGGTTTTTCATCCGTGTGTAGTCGCCGATGCGGCCGATCGTTTCAAACATATGCATATGCTTACCTCCGTGTAATGCAAAACGCAATATTTCTCTATGATATTATCGGCGCAAGCGCCTAATAGATAAAGCATCTCAGCGCTGTATCCCCTATTTTACCCCATTTTGGGCAAAAAGAAAAGCCGGTCGCCCGGCTCGTACTCCCTGCGTCTCCCTTTGGTCGTCCATGCACTCTATTCTTTCTTAATAAAAAATTGCAGTGTGCAGACACTAATCCCCCCGCCAAGTCCCGAATGCGCGCATTCACCAAGGCGGACAAATCGTTCCGAAGGCATATGATTCATCCACGAACCATATGACAGACAGGAAATTTACGGGTGTTAATGTAACACATTTATCATTCTAATGCAAGTGATATTGTGAACAAAATTTCATTTTTTTCATTGCAGGTGAAATTTCAATGGTTCATGGTAAAATGAAGTGGGACAGAAAAAAAGGACAGGCAGCGCTCAATGTGTTACAATGTTTTCACCACAAAAACAGAACAGAAGGTGCTGCCATGTCCCATACTCATTCTACCACAACCACGCGCTCATATAAACACCTAGACCCATATCGGCGCGGACAAATTTTTGCCCTCCTATCCACCGGTATGTCAAAGACTGACATTGCAAAGCAGGTGAAGATCTCCCGCTCTACCTTGTATCGGGAGATTACACGCGGCACTGTGACACAAATGCGCTCAGACCTTACCACATACCAAAAGTA
>NZ_ALJR01000013.1:0-22448 GCF_000287655.1 Selenomonas sp. FOBRC9 | reverse complement strand
AGATCGGCGGGACGCTGAAGCTCAGTGACAAGTGCAGTGTCTACGGTGATTTTGAAAAAACCTTCGGCGGCGATATCAAGACCGACTGGCGCGTGGATGCCGGCATCCGCTGGGGATTCTAACCGCAGATTAGCTATCTTCAATAAAAATAACAGGGCGACAGCACGAATAAAGTGCTGTCGCCCTGTTATTGTATATACGGCATTAGTGCAGTGTCTGCATTAGTGCCGCTTTATTTTCTGCGGGCGTCGTTGTAGGGCGTCCGAGATCGCTGCGTGATCCGATGGCGATGCGCACCTCAAGGAAGGTGAGTTTCCTGTGTTCCTGAATATCCTGCAGCGCACGGCGGAGCGAGCCGGGATCATCGGCACTGCGGACGCGCCGGTAGCCGACGGCTTCGGCGATGTGGAGGAAGTTCATTGAGTCTGCGACTGTCGGTGCGCCGCCGACGGATTCGTGTGCCTCATTGTTGAGGAGGATGTGGACAAGATTCTCAGGCGCGATGGCGCCGATGGTCGCCATTGCCCCCATATGCATCAGTGCCGCGCCGTCGCCGTCGATACAGATGACGCGGCGCTGCGGGCGATGAAGGGCGATGCCGAGGGCAATGGCACTTGCATGTCCCATCGAGCCGACGGTGAGGAAGTCACTGGCATGACCCTCGCCGCGCGCCTCACGCAGCTCAAAGAGCTCGCGTCCCGTCTTGCCCGTCGTTGCGACGATAACGGCGTCTCCTGTGGCATTGAGGATTTCGGCGACGGCGTCTTCACGGCGCATGGGAAAGAGGTTTTCATATTTCTGCTTTGGGTACGTGAGCGCGCCTTCACGGATGAGGAATGCTGCCTGTCCGCCTGCCGCGAGATGCGGACGTACCTCCTCCATCATGCGCGCGAGCTCTGCGGGCGTTGTCTCCTGCGTGAGGATGCGTGTCGTTACACCCATCGTATCGAGGAGCGGCTCGGTGAGCCGTCCCTGCAGGAGATGTTGCGGCTCGTCGTGCAGTCCAGGCTCACCGCGCCAGCCGATGACGAAGATGCACGGGATGCCGTAGACCGCGCGGTCGAGGAGCGAGAGCAGGGGATTGACGATGTTCCCCAGCCCGCTGTTCTGGAGATAAACGACAGGCGTTTTTCCCGTTGCGAGATGATAGCCCGCCGCGAGCGCCGCAGCGTTTCCCTCGTTCGCAGCGATCACGTGGGATGCATTATTGCTGCCGTAGCTCTCTACGAGGTAATCGACAAGCGGCCGGAGCTTTGAGTCCGGCACGCCGGCGAAGAAATCTGCCCCGAGGATGTTGACAAAATCTTTGACGTCCATGGTTGAGGTTCCTTTCTCTTGAAGAGTGATGCAGGGGGGGAGTTGCCGGAGCCGCTTGGCATTTGCCATGCGAAAACAGAGGGGCTTAATTGCTGCGGAAAAAGACGCGCGGTACGAAGGATAACGGCGCAACGACGGTGACACCGCTATGCGCGAAAATCCCGCGTCACGTCTTCTTCATTGAGGGAAAATATTCCCCATTACTCGCAAACCCATCCACAAACGCCCTTGCCCGCGGATAGAAGAACGCGCGCAGCTCTTCACTGTCCGCTTCGTACCCGTCCTCCCACTCGTGCCCGCGCGGGTAGATGCCCGTGCGCGCGATGCGAAAATCCACCGTGCCGTCCTCGTCCGAAAAATCCTGCGTCTCGAGCCGGAAGGCGTGCGTCTTTGACCGCACGGCGAGCTTGAACGTCTGCCCGGGGAAGGTCAGCGCGCTGTAGACCACATCGCGCTCTGTTCCGCCGAATACGGCGGGCAGGTTCCCGTCGATGTCCTCCGGGACGGGGAATCCGCAGAGGTGTCCGAGGGTCGGGTAGATATCGACGATGCTCGTCATTTCATCAGCAATAATGCCCTGCGGCACGCCCGCTCCGCGGATCATCCACGTCGCGCTTGTCTGCACCTCGCGTGCGAGATCAAAACGGGTGCACACATCTGCCGCACCAAAGCAGGGCAGTCCATGATCGCTGTAGAGGTTGACGATGTACTCGTCCTCGTCATAGCGATCGGCGATATACGAAAGCAGCGCGCCGATGTTCCGATCCACATTCCGAAGGCTTGCCCAAAACTCCTCTTGGTAGACCTTCGTCGGGAGGAGGCGGACGCTCGCTGTGCGCTCTTTGCCCGGGGCGATTCTGCGGTCTTTGAGGGCGAGGCGCGCCTCGACGGTGGGATCGAATTTGAAGTCCTTGCCGTCCCACGGGTGGACGTCCATCACATGCAGCAGGAGGAACTGATCCGTCTCTTCGAATGCCTCGATCTGCCGGATCGTGCGATCTACCCCCTCGTAAGACGCAGCTTTCCATGAGGCGGAGACGATGCGGTCGTAGCCGCGCATGACCCCGTTGTAGATGCCAAACCCGCTCGCCATCGGGGCGGCGCAGTAGTATCCGAGACGCTGCATTTGTTCCGAGAGCGTCGGGATATCAAGCGGCAGCTCGTGGCTGTCCTTTTCGTTAAAGATATGGATGCGCTGCGGATAGCGTCCCGTCTCGATGGCGGGGAGCGCGGGGAGTGTGTGCTCGGACGTAGAGAAATTCTGATCAAAGATGACGCCGCGCGAGAAGAACTCCGCGATGCGCGGCATACACGCCGGGAATCGCGTGCGCGCCGCCGCCCATGAAAGCCCGTCCACGAGGATGTTCAGCACGAGTTTTTTGCGGTGCGGATCGTGCCCGAGGTGGATGGGCGTGCCGACGGCGAACGTCTCGCTTGCGGTGAGCGTCGCACTCTCGCTCAGGCGATAATTGCTGAATGCCCATTTGCCGAGGAGAATGTCCTCCGCATCCGCGGCGGTCTCGATGCGGCATTCGTGCCATGTGTGCGCGCCGGCGACGGGCAGAATGATTTCGCGCCCCTCCGGCACCTCGATATGAACGCTGCCCTGTGCCATGCGGGCTTTTTGGAAATCGAATACGAAGTCATGATGCCAACATTGAGCGAAGAGATTGTCGTGACGATACTGCGCGAGCATCTCGCCCTTTTCCGAGAGAAAACAATTTTCCGTGTAGCATCCGACATAGAACCGGTCGCTCCCCTCGGGCATCGTGAGCGGGAGCATCTCACCGACGAACACATCGCGGCGGAACGTCAATGCGCCGTCATGATAGAACGGGCGGTGCGGCGCGAGCGGAGCATAGTTGCCGGGACCGAGCGCGACGGCGAGCCGATCGAGCGCCTCGGGGAGCAGTTCCGGCGACGGGAGTTCGATCTGCGGCTTGATCTCCTCGTATATGCTATATCCGTAGCCCTGCATGGTCATGGCGTCGAGGTATCTGCCGACGTGCCTGTAAATTTCCGCGAGGAGCTTCCACACCTCGTAGTTCACCGGGCGCAGGCGATAGGCGCGCTCGGCGAGCGGGAGCGCGGCGTCGTATCTGCCGTGTCCCGCGAGGTACCGCGCCGCAAAGATGTAAAAATGCGCCGTGTCCGGGCGTTCCTCCTGATAGGCGCCCAGGAGCGCGAGGTAATCGTCGTCATAGGCGCCGCGCTCCATGCGTGCAGCAAGATCGTCGAACAGCGCAAGCGCGCAGTCGTTGTTCTGCCAAAAAATATTGAAATCGTCTTGCATGGGCGTGTCCTTTCTAGGCGTGACGCGGAGGGAAAAGTTATCGGAGCCGCTTGGCATTTGCCTTGGGAAAAAAGCGGGGCTTAAAAATCGCTGCGGCAAACGCCGCGCGATATGAAAGTGTTTGGGGAAACGTAGGATTTGTGTGCGTCTCAGGGTATCTTTCTCGCTGCTTAGCAAACGACGCGGCAGGTATGTATCATTATCTCGTTCGTTCCGCCGCACAGTCCTTCGGACTGCAAAGCGGCGCTCTAACACATCCCCTCATCAACGGGCAACGAGCCGCGCCGCCCTACGGGTAAATGCTCCGCAGTTTCGATAAGATACCCGTTCGCCGCAGCTTACTACACGGCGATACACCTGATGCGAGACGTTCCGACGGCGTAGCGCACCGCCGCATGAAAATGACCCGGCGATGCGCGAAAATCCCGTCTTAGCCCGTAACCTGAGTGACACGGAAGTTTGGATGCAGAGCAAGGAATGAGAAAAACACAAGCGCCGGCGTAGTTAAGAGCTACGTCAAGCGCAGTGTTTTTCGATATGACACAGCTATGCGCCAAAATCCCGTGTCACGCCGTGTCACGCCGTGTCACGTCCCTGGGAAGGGGAAGATTTCGCCATTATTATCTATCCCCCTCATAAACTCCCGCACCCGCGGATAAAAGAATGCGCGCAGTTCTTCGCTGTCAATAGCATATGCCTCATCGCCCTCGTGTGCGCTCGGGTAGAACTGCACCTGCGCCTCTGCAATATCCGCCGTGCCGTCGACCTCGACCGCGCTGTTTACCGTCACGCGCATCGAATACTCCGGCGCACGCGCCGCGAGATAATATGCCTTCGTCGGGAAGAGCGAATTGCTGAATGCGATCTCGCGACCCGTGCCGCCGAATATTTTCGGAAGTACCCCGTCCACATATTCATCCACGGGGAAGCCGCAGAGCGCGCCGAGCGTCGGGTAAATGTCCACCCCGCTCACTACCTCGTCCGTATGAACGCTGCACGGAACCCCTACGCCGCGCATCATCCATGCCGCATGCGTCATATGCGGCTCGACCACCGTCTCATTGTCACGGAATACCGATGCACCGTGATCGGAGTAGAGCGTTACGAGGTACTCGTCGGGCGTGTAATGCTCCGCTAGGTAGGAAAAGAGCATCCCGAGCGCGCGATCCGTACTGCGGATTCCTTGGAGGCACGCCTCCTTGTTCAGCGGCGTCGCGCCGAGATAGGGGCTCGGCGTAT
Organism: Selenomonas sp. FOBRC9; assembly: GCF_000287655.1. Lineage (NCBI taxonomy): Bacteria > Bacillati > Bacillota > Negativicutes > Selenomonadales > Selenomonadaceae > Selenomonas > Selenomonas sp. FOBRC9. The sequence goes on along the minus strand of NZ_ALJR01000013.1, from coordinate 17,599 downwards.
TGCTTTTTGTCCCGGAGAGACGTTCCCTGAGCGAAAGTCCCGTCTGCGTCGGTGTCGACGGCTGCATGCTTGCTTCCGACCATGGGTGCGCATCCATGAGGTGGAGCAGGATGAAGTGATCGGCGTCACGCAGACCGTCCAGATGACGGACAGTGCGCTCTGCCGCCTCGTAGGCGAACATGCGGTAAGGCGTCATGATGAGCCGGTCGTAGCCGCGCATCGTCCCGTTATAGATGCCGTTGCCGTCGGTCATGAGCGACGCCGTAGCGTAGCCGAGCGACTTCATACGCTCCGAGAGCGTGATGTAGTCGGGCGGGAGCTCCACGGCGATCTTTTCATTGAAAATCTGACTGTGGTGCGCATACATGCCTGTCTCGATGGAAGCAAAGGACGGGTATGTATACTCCGCCGTCGAATAATGCCGGTCGAAAATCACCCCCTCGCTGAAAAAACGGGAGGTATTTGGCATGAGTTCTTCAAATCGGTCGCGCAGTACCGCCCATGGGAGCGCATCGACGAAGATATTCAGCACGAGACGGCGGCGGTGCGGCGCGTGGCCGATGCGGATCGGCGTGCCGACGACGAAGGCGTGTTCGGAGGAGAACGTCGTCTCCTTGTCGAGCCGGAAAAAACTCGGCGTCGCAGGCGAGAGGTACGTCTCTGCATCTACATCTGCCGCCTGCACCTGCACATTTTGTACCGGGGACTGCGTACCGAGGATCGGAACAACCATCTGCGCTCCCTCTTCCGGAGTGATGATTGCCTTGCCGGGGGCACGCTCGGCGCGCATAATGTCAAAATTGAAATCGCCCGCGCCAAAGACGCTGATATTTTCATCATTGCGGATGCGACTGAGCAGCCACGCCTTATTCCCGCGCAGCTCCTGCTCCGTGTAGACCCCGACGTAGTAGGGCGGCGTGATGTGCGGCGAGATCGGCAGAAATTCGCCCGCAAAGCAGGAGGCGCGATCCGTCAGCCCCTTTTCTGCGTCGTAAGACATGCGCCGGAGCGTGAACGGCGCATAGTTCGCCTTGCCCATCGCGACAGTGAGGCGATCGAGCAGGGCGTCCGTCAGCTCCTCGGGCGGGAGCGTCAGCCGCATCGGCGTGCCGAAGAGATTTTCCGCGTACGCCTGCATCACGAGCGCGTCCGTATACCGTCCGAGTCCCTCATAGGCGCGCGCAAGGATGCCCCAAACGACATGGCTCACGGAACGCCGGCGAAACGCGCGCTCCCCGCAGACGGCGGCGTCCGCCGGATTGTCCTCGGCGAGCAGATAGAGCGCGGCAAAGATATCCGCGTGGACGGCATTCCCGCCCGCCGCGCGGTATGCGGCGAGCCGGGCGAGATATTCCTCGTCGTAGGCGCCGCGCTCCGAGCGGTCGCGCAGATCGTAAAAAAGCGCGTGCGCGCGCTCGCTGCGCCGCCAAAATGCTGCAAGGTCGTTTTGCATGGGCGTGTCCTTTCTAGGCGTGACGCGGGCGTCTCTCATACGGCTTCTATCGATATGCGGAATCAGAGGTGGGCACGGCACGCCGTGCCCCTACCGCGCGCGCGTGAATCGTATCTGTTTCCCGCGATGAAGGGAAACAGATAGGCGCCAAAATCTCGCGCATAAAACCGTACAGTAAGTGACACGGAAGTTTGGAGGCAGAGCTAGGAATGGAGGTGAACGCGAGGAAGGCGGCGGATTTATAAAATCCCATCAACTTATGCCGCCCCCGTAGGGGCACGGCGTGCCGTGCCCTCAAACTCGTTATGGCGGCGTAACGTATCGCCGAAAATGACGACGCTATGCGCCAAAATCCCGTGTCACGCCTTAAATGTTTCGCCGTTGCTCGCTACTTCCCTCAAAAACTCCCGCGCCTTCGGGTAAAAGAACGCGCGCAGCTCCTCGCTGTCTACGGCGTGTCCCGGCTCTGCCTCATGGGCGCGCGGGAAGATGTCGGGATATGCCCCGCCGAGATCGACCGTCCCGTCTTTTGCGACGACTTCGTCCGTCTCGAGACGCAGCGTATGCGTCTTTGACCGCACGGCGACCTTGAGCGTCTGCCCGGGATAGCGCGAGATGCTGTACGTCGCCTCCCGCGCCCGCCCGCCGAATACCGCGGGGAGATTGCCGTCCACATCGGGGGCGACGGGAAAGCCGCAGAGATGCCCGAGTGTGCGGTAAATATCCACACTGCTCGTCAGCTCATTGACCACGCCCGCCGCAGGGACGCCCGCACCGCGCATCATCCATGACGCGCCCGTGGAGTAGGGTCCCATGATGTCAACGGCGCCGTCCGAGTTTGGACTAAAGATGGAGACGCCGTGGTCGGAGTAGAGATTCACGATGTACTCGTCCTCATCGTAGTGCGTCCGGATGTAGTCGAGTAGGACACCGACGCTGCGGTCAACGTATCGCGCCCCCTCGAGGAACTGCGCACGGTAGATTTCGAAATTCGGCAGGCGCACGCTCGCCTCCGTCCCCTCCGCACCGAGGAGACGCCGCGCGAGCGGCAGGCGCGTCTCCACCGCCGTTGCGAACTTGAACCCTTTTGCAGAGTAAGGGTGCACATCCATCACATGCAGGAAGAGGAACTGATCTGTCTCGCCAAAGGCTTCGAGCTGGCGGATCGTGCGCTCCGCTCCGTCAAAGGCGGGCTGATCCCACGAGGTCGCGACAATGCGGTCGTAGCCGCGCATCGCGCCGCAGTACATGGAGTAGCCGCTCGCCATCGGCGCCGCGCAGTAGTAGCCGAGGTCTTTCATGCACTCCGAGAGCGTTGCCATATCGAGCGGCAGCTCGTGACTGTCCTGCTCGCTGAACACCTGCGTATGCGTCGGATAACGCCCCGTCTCGATGGCGGCGAGCGCGGGGTAGGTGAACTCCGAGGTGGAAAAATGATCGTCAAAGATGACGCCGCGTGAGAAAAATTCCGCGATGCGCGGCATATATTCCGTGAATCGCGTGCGCATGACGGGCCACGAGAGCGCGTCGACGAGAATGTTCAGCACGAGCTTTTTGCGGCGCGGACTGTGCCCGAGGAGGATGGGCGTGCCGAGGACATAGGGGGCGGATGCGTCCACGTGCAGCGTCGTCTTTTCGCTGAGACGGAAATAGCTGAACGCCCACTTGCCGAGATAGGTATGATCGTCTACGGTCTCCGTTTGAAACGATAATTCCTGCGAGAGCTCCGTGCCGGCGATCGCAATGAGCGCTTCCCGCCCCTCCGGCACCTCGATGACCGACGCGCCGCGCACCTCGCGCGCCTTTTGCAGATCGAGCACGAAGTCGTGATGCCCGCAGTTTTTGAACCGCGCACTCCGGCGGAGTTCTTCGAGCATGAACCCCTTTTCCGAGAGGAAACGGTTCTCCCCATAACAGCCGACCCAAAACCGTGCGCTGTCTGCGGGCATCGTGAGCGGGAGTTCCTCGCCGACGAAGAGATCGTCGTGAAAGGAGAGCCGCCCGTCCTTGAGTACGGCGCGGTATTGGAGAAACGGCGCTAGTTTTCCCTCGCTCATCGCGACGGAGAGGCGATTCAGCCCCTCGTTGAGGAGCTGCGGCGGCAGATCGATGTGCGGTTCGGGCGTCTTGTAAATCCCGTAGCTGTAGCCCCGCATCGTGAGCGCGTCGAGCGGACGCCCCAGATGCTCGTAGATCTCGGCGAGCAGATTCCACACCGCATAGCCGACCGGGCGCAGACGGTACGCGCGTTCGGCGAGTGGGAGCGCGGCGTCATACGCGCCGTGTGCCGTGAGGTAGCGTGCCGCGAGGATGTAGAAATGCGCACTGTCCGGTGATTCCGCTTGGTACGCGTCCAGCGCGGCGAGGTAATCGTCATCGTAGGCATTTCGCGCGCCGCGCGCGACGAGATCGTCAAAAAGGGCACGCGCACGGGCGTTGTTTTGCCAAAATACGGTGAAGTCGTCCTGCATAGCAAAGCTCCCTTTTTATGTAGACTGTGGGGAGGGGAAAATCTCGCCATTATTATCTATTCCGCGCAAAAACTCCCGCACCCTCGGATAAAAGAACGCGCGCAGCTCCTCACTGTCGACGGCGTGATCCGCTTCGCCCTCGTGGTCGCGCGGATAGATTTTTACCTCCGCGCGCGAGAGATCGACCGTGCCGTCCTGCTCGACCGCATCCGCAACCGAGAGACGCAGGGTATGCGTCTCGCTGCGTGCCGCGAGGAAATATGCCTTCGTCGGGAAGAGCGAGTTGCTGAACGCGATCTCGCGCCCCGTGCCGCCAAATGCCTTTGGCAGTACCCCGTCCACATACGCGCCGACGGGGAAATCGCAGAGCGCCCCGAGTGTCGGGTAGATGTCCACCGCGCTCGTCAGCTCATCCGCGCGCACGCCCTCCGGCACGCCCGCGCCGCGCATCATCCACGCCGCGTGCGTCATCGCGGGATTTGCGATATCCTCGCATTCGTTGAAGATCGAGACGCCGTGGTCGGAGTAGAGATTCACAATGTATTCGTCAGGGGCGTAGTGGCGTTCGAGATAGGTGAACAGCGTGCCGAGCGCCCGATCCGCATCGCGCACGCCCTGCCAAAACGCCGCCCCGCTGAGCGCATTCGGCACGAGGTAGGGACTCGGCACGCGCTCGTCGGGCGCAGAGAGCCGATCCGCGAGGGGGAGACGCTGCTGCACCGATGAGGAGAACTGAAAAAATTCGGAGGCTTCCGCATGTACGTCCAGTGCATGAAGGAATATGAAGTGATCCGCATCGCCCATCCCCTCGAGCAGGCGGATCGCACGCTCCACTCCGTCATAGGCGTGCTGACGGTAGGTTGTGATGATGAGCCGGTCATAGCCGCGCGTCACGCCGTTGTAGATGCCGACGCCTTCTCCCAAGAGATTCGACGTCGCATAACCGCGTTCCTTCATCCGCTCCGAGAGCGTGATGCAGTCGGGGCGCAGCTCGATCGCGACACTGCCGCTGACGAGACCGCTGTGATGCGGATACATGCCCGTCTCGATGGTCGCGAGCGATGGGTAGGTGTACTCTGCCACCGAGAAATGATTGTCAAAGATCAGCCCTTTGCTGAAAAAATCATGCGCGTTCGGCATTTCCTCTTTGAACCGTTCGCGCACGACCGACCACGCGAGCGCATCTATGAGGATGTTCAGTACGAGGCGCCGGCGCGCCGGCTCATGTCCGATCCGGACGGGCATGCCGACGATATAGTCATGGTCGGAGGAGATGGCGGTGCGTTCGGAAAGACGGAAGAAATTCGGCGCGCCCGGGTTCAGCCATGTCGTATTGTCGAACGTGCTCGTCTCGAAGCGGATCTTTTGATCGTCCGCCGTGCCGATGACGGGCAGAACGATCTCCGCGCCCTGCGGGTCGATCTCCGTTTTGCCGCACGTGGGCGCACCGCGCATGATGTCGAATGTGAAGTCGCCGCCCGCATGTGCCGCCGCGCCGGGCGTGCGCCGCACGGCGTCGATCAGCCATGATTTGCTCATGCGCGGTTCCTGCTCGGCATAGACGCCGACATAATACTGCGGGGCGATGTGCGGCGAGACCGGCAAAAACTCCCGTGCGAACAGCCCGTCCCGCCCCGATAGACCGCGCTCGGGCGTGTAGCTCATGCGGCAGATGGCAAAGGGCGCGTAGCTCGCGACGCCGAGCGCGACGGCGAGCCGATCGAGCGCGGCGGGCGTCAGCGCGGCGGGCGGAACGTTCAGTGAGATGGGGATGCGGTAGAGATTTTCGGCGTAGCCCTGCATGACGAGGGCATCGTCATAGCGTCCGAGGGCGGTATATGCGCGCGCGAGCACGTCCCACACGGCGTGATTTGCCGGGCGCAGGCGGAAGGCGCGTGCGCCGTAGTCGGCGCCGGTAGCCGCGTCGCCGTGTGCGAGCATGTAGCGCGCGGCAAAGATGTAGAGGTGCGGGTGATCCGGCGCTTCCTTTTCGTAATCGTCGAGCACGGTGAGATAATCGTCGTCGTAGGCGGAGCGTTCACAGCGTGCGAGAAGATCGTCAAAGAGGGCACGCGCACGGGCGTTGTTGTTCCAAAATGTGGTGAAGTCGTCCTGCATGGGCGTGTCCTTTCTTAGCGTGATGCGGGCGTCTCTCATACGGCTTCTATCGATATGCGCGCGTGAATCGTATCTGTTTCCCGCGATGAAGGGAAACAGCTATGCGTGAAGATCCCGCGCATAAAACCGTACAGTAAGTGATGCGGAAGTTTGGATGCAGAGCAAGGAACAAGAAAAATTCAAGGGAAGGCGTAGATGAAACCTACGTCGACCGCAGAATTTTTCGCAGTGACACAGCTATGCGCCAAAATCCCGCATCACACCCTCATCGCGTCTTCGAATACGTGGAAAAACCCAGCAATATCCGGTACATCGATCGCCCCGAGGGCGCACAGGCGGAATGTCTTTTCGGTCTGCATTTTGCCGGGGTAGATGGTGAACCCGCGCTCGTAGCAGTAATCATGCACGCGCGTAAAGTCAAAATTCGGATCGTCGGGATACCGTACGGCGGCGACGAGTCCCGACTGTATTGCGCGGGGGATCGCCTCTTCTAATCCAAGAGATTCCAGACCCTCGTGAATGGCGTTCATGACGCGCGTATGGCGCGCCCATTTTTTCGTCTCGCCCTCGGCAAAATATTCCGCGAGCGCGCGCTTTGCCGCATAGACGACCTGCACTGGCGGGGTGAAGCGCATCTCACCCGTTTTTTCAAATCCTTCGTACTGCATGACGAGGTTCGTATAGTAGGACCGCACGGGATAGTGCGCCGCCGCGTCGAGCACGGATTTGCGCGCGAGGACGAAGGACAGCCCCGTCATGCCTTGGATGCCCTTTTGCGCGGACGACATGAGCGCGTCGATGTTCATCTCCGCGGCGTTGATGGGGATCATGGCAAACGTCGATATGGTGTCGGCAATGCAGATCGCGCCGTGCGCGTGGGCGAGCGCGCCGATCTCTCGCACGGGATTGAGAATCCCCGTGCCGGTCTCCTGATGCGTCGTGTAGACGGCGGTGATCTCGGGATGCTTTTTCAGCGTGTCCTCTATCACCGCGAGATCGGGCAGTCCGTCGATCGGGAAGGTGAGGTCGATGTGCGGTACGCCGTAGGCGCGCGCCATCTCCGCGGCGCGGGCGGAGTATGCGCCGTTGTTCACGATGAGGAGCTTGCCGTCCGCGGGAACGAGCGAGGAGACGCAGGCGTCCATGGCGATCGTGCCCGACCCGCAAAAGAGGACGGTCGCCCATTCTTCGGGCGTCACATGCACGACGCGCAGGAGGTCGCCCCCGAACGTGCGCATCAGATCGCCGAATTCCCGCTCACGCGGGCAGATGTCGGGGACGAGCTGCGCCGCCTTTACCGTGTCGGTCGTGGTCGCGGGACCCGGATTGAGCAGGATGTTTCGTTTGATGTTCATAAGTCACTTCCGATACATAAAGCAGTTGAAGATGAACGGAGTGTTCCAGTAGCCGGGCATTTGTCTAATTTACATGATAAGCATCATTCTCTTGAAAGTTGAAGATGAACGGAGTGTTCCAGTAGCCGGGCATATCGACAGTCGGGAACGTGACGGTGAGATCGTGCTGCCGTGCGAAGTCCTCGAAGAACGCGCGGGAATAAAAGAGCTTATCGAGTCCCCTATACCGCTCGTCATAGTCCGGAATGGAGGCACGGCGAAACGCGTGATAGGCGTCCTCCCTCTCGACGTCATGCAGTTCGAGGAGCCCGAGCGCACCGCGCGATTTTTCGAGCATTCGGGTGAGTACATGATGCGCATAGTCCGTGTCTGCGAAATAGGAAAAGACGCCGGCGGAGAAAACCGCGTCGTAGGTCTGCGCCGCAGACATCAGATCCGCCTCGCCGCAGGAGAGCTCAAGCGCATCGGGGAGTACCTTTTGCGCAATATCGACGAGAGAGGCGGCATAGTCCGTGCCGCCGACCGCGATGCCGGCGCGCGCCATGAGGTAGAGATTTGCGCCTGCGCCGCAGCCGACCTCAAAGACGCTCTTGCCGGGGGCGAGGTGCAGGAGCCGGCGCATCTGCGCGTCCTGACCGACGAAGGTCTCGAGCGGCAGACCGCCCTCCATGACGTCGTAGCCGTTCGCGCGCTTGAGCTCGAGCAGAACGTCCTGCCAGCTGCCTGTCAACCGGTCGTTCGAGGAGGTGCGCCGGTTCCATACGGCGCGCCATTGATCTTTCATGCGGCACCTCACATGACTTCGATGAGACGGATGATGTCCTTGATGGGCATGAGGTTCTGGTCCGCCTCATGCGCGCGGTGATGGACGAGAATGGAGCGCGCGGTCTCCTCCATGGCGGGGAACGCGCTGCGCGTGAGCTGGTTCGCGTAAATGACGATGCGCACACCGTGCGCCGCCAGCTCCGCCTCGGTGATCGTGTTGTAGGACGATGGGACGGCGACGATGGGGATATCCGGGTGCGCGGCGTGGAACGCGTCGCAGAACGCGAGCACCTCGTCGGGCGTCTTTGCCCGCGAGTGGATCATGATGCCGTCCGCGCCCGCCGCGACGTAGGCGTCGGCGCGCCGCAGCGCATCCTCCTGCCCCTTTTCGAGGATCAGGCTCTCGATGCGCGCGATGATCATAAACTCGTCGGTGCGCAGCGCCTTTTTCCCCGCGGCGATCTTCTCGGAGAAATTCTCGATCGTGTCCTGCGTCTGCGCGACCTCCGTGCCAAAGAGGGAGTTGCGCTTCGCCCCCGTCTTGTCCTCGACGATGACGGCGGAGACGCCGATGCGTTCGAGTGTGCGGACGTTGTAGGCGAAATGCTCCGCCGTGCCGCCCGTGTCCATGTCGAGGATGACGGGTTTCGTGGTGACGTCCATGACCTCGTTGATGGTCTGGATGCGGTCGGAGAAATCGACGAGCTCGATGTCGGGCTTGCCGCGCGCCGTCGAGTCGCAGAGACTGGAGATCCACATGGCGTCGAACTGGTCGAGGCCGCCGTCGCTTTCGACGACGGTTTTCTCAGCGATCAGACCCGTGAGACCGTTGTGCACCTCGATGGTCTTGACGATGGGGATGATTTCGAGCAGGCGGCGCAGGCGGCCGCGGCGCCGCTCGGGCATGGCAAGGTGCTCGCGCATCCGGCGGTCGATTTCGACGACCTCCTCGTTGTAGGTGTAAGGCGGCTCGACGAGCTCTCCGCCGAGGCGCTTTAGACACGCGAGCACGTTCTTGCGCAGCGCGGACTCGGGACCCTGCGCCCAGTTGCGCCCGTGGATCACATAGTCGGGGCGGAGCTCTGCGAGGATTTCGTCATAAAAAATATGCTCCTGCACGACGACCTCGTCGACGAGCTCCTCTGCGCGCAGCATCTCCATGCGCTCGGCCAGCGTGCGCGTGGGGAATCTGTTGTAGCGCAGCATCTCGGGATCCGAGAGCACGCCGACGACGACGCGGCCGAGTTTTGCCGCTTCGCGCAGGATGTTCCGGTGTCCGTCGTGGATGATGTCTGTGCAAAAGCATGTGTATACTGTTTTCATAGCCCCTTCATTTCCCTTTCCAAATCCCTGAGTTCCTCTGCGGTGTCGATCTCCCATACGTCCGCGCGCGTACACGGGCGGATGTAGATGTTAAAGTCCGCCGCGTAGTATTTGAGCGCGATCTCATCCCAGTAGAGCTGCCGATAACGCTCCTCCCTGTAGAGCGCTGCGGCGCAGTGGGCGAGACGCGCGCCGTCCGCCGCAGTCCAGTACGAGAGCCCGAGCATCTGATGGCAGTCGCGGCCGCCGACGCCGATCTCCGTGATGCGTCCCTGCGCATCGACGGCAAACCGCCAGTCGTCCGTCTCCTCCACGGGGAACGCGATGTAGTTCGAGCGCTCCTGCCCGGGCGTTATGACGGCAGGATTTGCGAGGTACAGATCCCCCTCGACGACGTAGGTGTCCTCAAGCAGTCCCTGTGCCCCCGCCAGTGTGACAGAGGAGATGTTGTTTGACGTCTCCCAGTCGGGATTGTCCAGAAATGAAATCCCTTCGTATTGGTCTGTGAGCTTGTCGAACGCCGCGCCGCGATACCCTCGTACAATGGTAATCGACGAAATCCCCGCCGCCTTAAGCGCGTCAAGGATGGTCGTGATGATCGGACGTCCGCAGACCTCGACCATCGGCTTTGGACACGCGTCCGTGAGCGGCGCGAGACGCGTGCCGCGCCCCGCGGCAAGGATGAGGGCGCGGCTGACTTTATGCAGGTTGTTCATTCCTCTATACACCTTACCTGATGATGTTAGATTTTCAAGGTTGTTACCGGTGCCGCTTGGCATTTGCCTTGCCAAAAAAGCATGGCTTAAAAATGGCTGCGGCAAACGCCGCGCGGCACGGCGGCGTAACTTACTATGCGCCAAAATCCCGCCTCGCGCCTAAATAATCCCCATCTTTCGCTTTGCCTTCGCGAGCGTTCGCTCGGCGATCGCCGATGCCCGCTCCGCGCCCTCGCGGATCGCGGCGTCGAGATATTCTTTGTCTGCGAGGAGCTCTGCGTATTTTTCCCGGATGGGGCGCAGTTCGTCGGCGACGGCGGTGCCGACGGCGGTCTTGAAGTCGCCGTACCCCTTGCCCGCGAATTCCGCCGCGATCTCATCCATATTTTTTCCCGTAACGGCGGCGTAGATGGTCATGAGGTTGTTGATGCCGTCCTTGCCCTCTCGGAACGCGACCTCCGCCTCGCTGTCCGTGACGGCGGAGCGGAATTTTTTCAAAATCGTTTTTTCGTCGTCGAGGATGTAGATCGTCGCCTTTGCGTTCGTGTCGGACTTGCTCATCTTCGCCGTCGGCTCCTGCAGGCTCTTGACGCGTGCGCCCTCCTTCGGATAGTAGCCCTCGGGCAGGCGGAACACCTCGCCGTAGGCGCGGTTGAACCGCTCCGCGACGTCGCGCGTGAATTCGAGGTGCTGTTTTTGATCCGCGCCGACGGGGACGTAATCCGCTTGGTAGAGGAGAATGTCGCCCGCCATGAGCGCGGGGTAGGTGAAAAGTCCCGCGTTGATGTCCTCGGGGTGTTTCGCGGATTTGTCCTTGAACTGCGTCATGCGCGAGAGGTCGCCGAACGGACTGAGACACGAGAGCATCCATCCCATCTGCGCGTGCGCGGGGACGTGGCTCTGGATAAAGACGAGACTCTCCTTCGGATCAAGACCGCACGCGAGCAGGAGGGCGAATGCCTCGCGGCTCTGCCGGCGGCGTTTCTCCGGCTCGTTGTATACGGTCAGCGCGTGCAGATCGGCGACAAAATAATAGCAGTCATAGGACTCCTGCAAATGCCGCCAGTTCTTCACCGCGCCGAGATAGTTCCCGAGGGTGAACGTGCCGGTCGGCTGAATGCCGCTGAGAATGATTTTGCGGCGGGTGTCCTGTGCTGCTGTGACTGTCATGACGCTTCGTCTCCTTTATTATGCAGATGTGAGTTTCATTATATATCATTGCGCCGGTTTTCGCAAAGGAAAAGGCGCGACACGGGATATTTGTGCCTAACTTTGTCATATCGTCGAGCACTTCGGTTGACGCAGCCTTTTAACTGCGCCTGCCCTCGCGCTCTCCTCATTCCGCGTTATGCATCAAATCTTCCGTATCGCCTAGGTCACGGCGTGCCACGGCTTTTTTGCGGCGCTGCCGTGCCCTTGCGTGCGTTATGCCGGTGTATCGTTGTCGCCGCGCTGAAAAACAAAACGCACAAAAATTCCTTGCCTTTCTTTCGGGGCTCTGTTACAATATATTCCACATCAAAAATTGAAAACCACAAGATATAGTGTATTTTCAAATTCAAAGGAGAAAAGTTCATGGCAGTGACAACGGTAACGAAGCGCGCGGGGCACAGCGTCCCCTACGACCGCGCGAAGATCCTCAACGCGATTGCGGCGGCGAGCAAGGAGTACGCGCACCCGATGACCGCGCTCGAGATCGAGGAGGTGACGGCGGCGGTCGAGGCGGCGTTTGAGAGCCGCGCCGAGATCTCCGTCGAGGAGATTCAGGATCTCGTCGAAAAACAGCTCCTCGCGCACGGATTCTACGACATCGCGCGCCGCTACATCACCTACCGCCAGCGCCACGCACAGCGCCGCATGGCACAAAAACACCTCATGGCGAGCTACCGCGACATCTTCTTCGCGGATGCCGTGGATTCCGATCTGAAGCGCGACAATGCGAACATCAACACCGACGCGTCGATGGGCATCATGTTAAAGCTCGGCGCGGAGGGCGCAAAGCACTTCGTCGACAACTACGTCCTCGAGGAGCGGTACGCCGACGCCGACCGCGAGAACTTCATCCACATCCACGACAAGGACTTCTCGCTCATCACGTTCAACTGCTGTCAGATCGACCTCCTGAAACTCTTCCGCGGCGGCTTCTCCACAGGACACGGCTTCCTGCGCGAGCCGAACTCCATCCGCGCGTACGCGAGCCTCGCCTGCATCGCGATCCAGTCGAATCAGAACGACATGTTCGGCGGGCAGAGCATCAACGCGTTCGACTTTGCCATGGCGGACGGCGTGAAAAAATCCTTCCGCAAGGCGATCGTCGAGGAGGCGTGGAAAGCGCTCCTCTATCGCCTCGGACACGGGCATTTCACGCACGACGCGTTCAAAAAAGCGCTGCGCGCAGAGCTGGACTTCGCCGTCTGCGTCTACGCCGAGGACGCGGAGAGCGAACTCGGCGAGAGCGCCGTCAGAGAGCTGCGCCGCGCGCTCGACGCCGTCTATCGGAATGCGTTCGAGACGCCCGTCGCGGGCGAGCTTGACGCCGACGCCGCGACGATCTACCGTCTCGCGTGCGAGAGTGTCGAGGAGGAGACGCATCAGGCGATGGAGGCGCTCATCCACAATTTCAACACGCTCCACTCGCGCGCGGGCGCGCAGGTGCCTTTCAGCTCCATCAACTACGGACTCGACACCTCGCCCGAGGGGCGGCTCGTCATCCGCGAAGTGCTCAGCGCCATCTGGCAGGGGCTCGGCAACGGCGAGACCGCCATTTTCCCAATCTCCGTGTTCCAGCTCAAGGCGGGCGTCAACTACAACCCCGAGGATCCGAACTACGACCTCTTCATCGAGTCGTGCCGCGTCAGCGCGCGCCGTCTCTTCCCGAACTACGTCAACATCGACGCCCCGTACAACCTCCAGTACTACAAGCCCGGCGACTACAACAGCTGCGTCGCGACCATGGGATGCCGCACGCGCGTCATGGGCAACGTCAACGGCCCCGAGCAGTCGGGGAGCCGCGGCAATTTCTCCTTTACGACCATCAATTTGCCGAAGCTCGCGCTCGAGGCAAAGGGCGATCTGAATAAATTTTGGGAGCTTTACGATTACTACATCGAGCTGTGCCACGACTACCTCCTCGACCGCCTGAAGGTCATCGAGGAAAAACACGTCTACAACTACCCGTTCCTCATGGGGCAGGGCGTCTGGATGGGCAGCGAAAAGCTCAGTCAGGTGGACTCCATCAAGGGGGTTCTCAGGCACGCGTCGTTCTCCATCGGGTTCTGCGGGCTCGCCGAGTGCCTCGTCGCGCTCATCGGCAAGCATCACGGCGAGAGCGAAGAAGCGCAGGAACTCGGGCTCAAGATCGTGCGTCACATGCGCGAGCGCACCGACGCCTATACCAAGGCGGAGAGCCGCAACTGGTCGACGTTCGGCACGCCTGCCGAGAGCACCGCGGGGCAGTTCCAGCGCGCGAACAAAAAGACGTACGGCATCATCCCCGGCGTCACCGACCGCGGCTACATGACGAACTCCAGCCACGTCCCCGTCTACTACGACATCAGCGCGTACGACAAGATCCGCATCGAAGCCCCGTATCATGAGCTCGAAAACGCCGGACACATCGCCTACATCGAGATGGACGGCGACCCATCGAAGAACGTCAAAGCCTTCGAAAAAGTCGTCCGCGCCATGCACGATGCCAACATGGGCTACTTCTCCATCAATCACCCCGTCGACCGCGACCCCGTCTGCGGCTACACCGGACTGATTGAAAACGAATGCCCGCACTGCCACCGCAAGGAAAAATCCTTCGGCACCATGACTGTGCCGCGCATGAAAGACTAAGAGTATATTAGGCAATTAAAAAAGCACGCTTCCGATCAATCGGAGGTGTGCTTTTTATTGCTTTGGGGATAAAATTGTGATAAAGTAACGATAAAAAGGAGGACGCTCTTATGATCGCAATTCGTCCGGTATCAGACCTGAGAAATAAATTTCCGGAAGTGGAGGAAGTTGTCCTGCACAGCGGAAGCCCCGTGTTCCTCACCAAGAACGGATACGGCACAATGGTTCTGATGAGTCTCAAACAATACGAAGCACTCACCGAGGACGTAGAGACAAAACTCGATGAAGCGGATGCCGCGGCAAAGGAGAACGCCGCACGTCTCTCGCATGACGAGGTGTTTCGCGCCGCGCGGGGGATTGTTGATGAAGGTGTATAAACTCACATATCTCCGCTGTTCAGCAAAGACCTGAATGAGATTGTCCGCTATATTGCCGACGTCCTTAAGCATCCGCAAGCTGCCGCCCGACTGATTGACGACGTAGAATCTGCCGTTCGAAAACGCCTGTATATGCCGGAGGTGGTCGCTCCCTATCCTTCGACGAGGGAGCGCGCTGCCGTATTATCCAATCTATGTGCGCGAGTACATTATTCTCTATGTCGTTATCGGAGATACCATTGAAGTGCGCCGCATCCTCTACAGTCGGAGAAATCTTGCTGAAATGTTTTGAAATATTGTGATATAATAGATAAACAGTTGGACTTGTAAAGGAGGAACAATGATGAAATTTTTTATTGACACGGCAAAAGTGGAGGAGATTCGCGCGGCGAACGATATGGGCGTCATCTGCGGGGTGACGACGAATCCGTCGCTGATCGCGAAGGAGGGACGCGATTTCAAGGAGGTCATCGCGGAGATCGCCTCCATCGTGGACGGCGCGATCAGCGGCGAGGTGAAGGCGACGACGACGGATGCGGCGGGCATGGTCGCGGAGGGGCGCGAGATCGCGGCGATCCATCCGAATATGGTCGTGAAAATCCCCATGACGGTCGAGGGGCTCAAGGCGGTGAAGCGGCTCTCCGCAGAGAATATCAAGACGAATGTGACGCTCGTCTTCAGCGCGGGGCAAGCACTTCTCGCGGCGCGCGCGGGGGCGACCTATGTGTCACCGTTCCTCGGGCGGCTCGACGATATTTCCGTGCCGGGCATCGACCTCATCCGCAGCATCGCGGATATCTTTGGGATGCACGACATCAAAACGGAGATCATCGCGGCGAGCGTGCGCCATCCGATTCATGTGGTCGACTGCGCGCTGGCGGGGGCGGACATCGCGACCGTGCCGTATAAGGTGCTCGAGCAGATGACGCATCATCCGCTCACGGATCAGGGGATTGAGAAGTTCAGGAAGGATTATGAAGCTGTCTTCGGATAAGGCGTGAGGCGTGACGCGGGATTTTGGCGCATAGCTGCGTCATATCGAAAAACACTGCGCTTGACGTAGGTCTTTAACTACGCCTGCGCTTGTGTTTTTCTCATTCCTTGCTCTGCATCCAAACTTCCGCGTCACTTACTATACGGTTTTATGCGCGGGTTTTTCGCGCAGTCCGATCTCATCGATACGTTACGCCGCCGTATATCGTCATAGGGCACGCCCCTACGGGGGCGGCATATCAACCAAATACCAACAATAAAAGAGAACCGTTACACAACATTGTGTGCACCGGTTCTCTTTTTGATTGCCTATCTTAGCCCGCTTCGGCGACCTCGATAATGGGGAGCGCGCCGTCCGTGATGCATTCCTTCGTGACGGTGACGCGGCGCGGGGCGGTCTCGCGCGGGATGTCGAACATCACGTCGAGCATGACCTCTTCGATGATGCCCTTGAGACTGCGTGCGCCCGTTTTGCGCGCAATCGCCTTTTTTGCCACGGCGCGCAGGGCGTCCTCGGTAAAGACCAGCTCCACGCCGTCCATCGCGAGCAGCTTTTCATACTGCCGTACGGGGGCGTTGATCGGCTCGGTGAGGATGCGCAGGAGCGCGTCCTCGTCCAGCGTCTCGAGCGTGCAGATGACGGGCAGGCGTCCGATGATCTCCGGGATGATGCCGTATTCCATGAGATCCTCGGGGCTGACCTGATGAATCAGCGTGTCAAATTCCTTTTCCGTCTCCTTGCCGCGCACCTCCGCGCCAAATCCGATGGCGGCGCTGTTTTTGCGCAGACGCTTGGCGATGATTTTCTCGATGCCGACGAAGGCGCCGCCGACGATGAAGAGGATGTTCTTCGTGTCAACCTTGATGGTCGGCGCTTCGGGATGCTTGCGCTGACCGCGCGCCGTGAACTCTACGACGCTGCCCTCAAGCATCTTGAGCAGCGCCTGCTGGACACCCTCGTGTCCGGGGTCGGCAGTGATGGAGTTGTTCGCGCCCGATTTGCGCGCGATCTTGTCGAATTCGTCGAGATAGATGATGCCGTGCTCCGCCTTTTCGATGTCCTTGTCCGCCGCGTAGTAGAGATTGCGCACGGCGACCTCGACATCCGCGCCGACAAACCCCGCCTCGGTGAGGCTCGAGGCGTCCGTCACGGCGAAGGGGACGTCGAGGAGTTTCGAGAGATGCGAGAGGAGGGCGGTCTTGCCGCAGCCCGAGGGGCCGAGCATGATGACATTGGACTTTTCGATCTCCGTTGACTCCTGCTCCTCTTTGGCGGCTTCATAGCCGTATTTCATGCGCTTGTAGTGGTTGTAGACCGCCACCGCAAGGATTTTTTTCGCGTGATCCTGATTGATGATATAGGTGTCGAGATAGTCCTTGATGAGGTGCGGGCGCGTCTTTTGCAGCACATCGTCCAGCTGCGTGCGGAACGAGCTGTGCTCCTCGGACGAGACGGCCTGATCATGTTCGTCGAGGAAGTGGTTGATCTCGCGTACGCAGTCCCGGCAGATGGCAAAGCCCGTGTTCGGATCGTAAATCGGCATATCGTATTGGTCACGCACATCAACGATGCGTTTGCAAAAGCTGCATTGGTGTTTGACCGGATTCTTTGACATTATGTATCCTTTCGAAAATTAAAGGGAACCTTGATAAAATCTACCATAGGATACCATAGGAATGCAGGGAGCGCAAGCAAAAGACGGGTGGAGAGATGATTTTATATTATATCGAAAGGAAAATAATCCTGCGAATTTGTCTAGAAAAACGTGGAAAAGGGCTTGACGCTTCGCGGGGATTATGTTATATTATGACAGTCGCGCTGATGAAGGCTGGAGGCTCTCGAGGCGCGAAAGATGTACCCTGAAAACTACACAATGCAGAGAGGTTAGAGGAATCTAACCGAAGCCAGATGCAACATCGTTGATAATTTGGTCAACGAGAAACAATTCTTTTACAGAATGACATTAATGAGTCTAGAGAGGCTCTTCTTTTACGGAGAGTTTGATCCTGGCTCAGGACGAACGCTGGCGGCGTGCTTAACACATGCAAGTCGAACGGAGCGAATGAAAGCTTGCTTTTATGAGCTTAGTGGCAAACGGGTGAGTAACACGTAGACAACCTGCCGATCAGATGGGGACAACATTCCGAAAGGAATGCTAATACCGAATGGCGTGTAGGGGAGGCATCT